>NZ_JAQREZ010000010.1:0-108006 GCF_028598715.1 Pseudoalteromonas sp. GABNS16E | reverse complement strand
CAAGGCACCGCAGCTGCATCTCATTTATGGTTAATTTAATGGCTGGATTAATTGCCTACACTTTTCAGACTAAAAAGCCGAGTATAAAAGTGACTCGACTTTAATTCTTATGCAGATCTGAGGTTAATGTACTTAAATCATAATCACTAAAGTTATTAAGCTCTAATTCGCTTATAAACATGGTAGGCACGCCATGAAGTCCGGTGCACTTTTCTTGTTGTACCACCTCTAATGTGGTTTTTGGATCGAAAGAATCACTAGGATAAATAGCCGCAGCGCCTTTACTTACACACAATAAGCTACCCAAAACCATGCCAAAACAGTTATAAAGCGGTACAGGGATACAGAGCTTATCGCGTTCAGTAAAATGCATTGCTTGGGCAACAAGCAGTGCATTATTAAGAATATTTTTATGCGTTAGCGTAGCCCCTTTAGGGTTTCCTGTGGTGCCAGAGGTAAACTGAATATTAATGTCTTGATTGCAATTGAGGGTTTTAGCCACCGCTTGAAGTTCTAACTGGTGGGCTTCTGAGGGTAAAGCGAGAATTTCATTAAATGAAAACATGCCATTTACTGGCTCATCACCTATGCAAATTACATTTTTTAATGAAGGAAGCTGAGCGGCTTTTAATTCCCCTTTTTGGCAACTGTTTAGCTCTGGGGCTAAACTTTGTAGCATATTAATATAGTGACTGCCCTTAAACGCTGTGGCAGTAATAAGTGTAGAGCATTCAACACTATTAAGGGCATATTGCAGTTCATTTGGGCGGTAAGCGGGGTTAATACACACCATGATTGCGCCGATTTTGGCCGTGGCAAATTGAGTTAAGCACCATTGTATATTATTGGGTGACCAAATACCGACCCTGTCACCGGGCTTTACCCCTAATGCCAACAGGCCCATAGCCAGCTGATCAATCTGTTGCTGAAATTCTTTATAGCTTAAGCGAATATTTTGATGAGCAACAACAACTGCGAGTGCTTCAGGGTTATTGTCGACAATTGAGTCAAGGTATTCTCCAATAGCTTGCTCTACCAGTGGTGTGCTTTGACTCCCCTTAAAATAACTATTTGATAGCGGTATAGTGTTTGTTTGTTCTACTTCTTTGAGCACTGTTTGTGTCGCTTTCATGACATTCTCCATGTTTTTATCTATCCAAGGCCTGTTGATTAAATAAACACGAATTGTCGACAAAGGGGAGGGGGTAGACTAATGTCTTACACTTGTATTTGGAAAGTTTAAGCATAAAAAAACGCGTAATATTGAGCTATTACGCGTTTCTACAAAAAGGGGAATTAATTTACATTTCGTCGCTGCGGTAGGTTTTTTTCATAATGTATACATAGGCATTAACAAAAGCGTTTTCTTGGTACTTTTTAAGGCCTGTGTCTTCAAACGCAATAGGTATAGGGTTGCGTTTAAGCTGCTCTTTAATTTCGGTCGTTGAGAACACGCGAACGTCTAACTCTTCAATTAATTGAATCGCTGTTTCCATTTTAAAGCCCTTTGCACTGCCTGCAAATTTACCTTTAGGTTGGCGCTCACGAATGGCAACAGAATCAATTTGGTAATCTTGCATCAGTTTTGCAAAATCAAATTGAAATTTACGCATTATTTCAGTGTCGTTACCGTTACCTAAGGTAAAGCGTGTTTGGCGCACATCGCGAATATCAAATACGTCGTTATCTTTACTTAAAATACAAAGTAGTACATCACTACCGGTAATTTCTACACCACATGTTCTCATTGCTGTTCTCTAATATAACTTAATTGCTTGGTATTATACCCAACATCTAATAAATTGCGAGAGCAAGGCGGCGCAGGTGCATTTTAATAATCAATAAACTCAAGTTGTCACATGCTTAATTTAAATTAGCGAGCGAAAAACAAAAAAATGACAATTTTAGGTAAAATTTCAAGTAATGAGCGCGCTTTAAACTTGTAATTGATACTCTATCACGCGACAATATCTTTTTTGTAGTTGAGCAGACTCAGCATCTACATTAATCATTTATGGCGAAAAATAGTCAATGCTTATTCGTAAAAGCGTTGTCGAGTCATTCTCATTTAATTTATTTAAAAATACACGTGATACATTGTAGGTGTCACCACTGTATGTAAGGATTTATAATGCCAGTTATTACTCTTCCTGACGGCAGTCAGCGTAGTTTTGAAAACCCTGTAAGTACTCTTGATGTAGCTAACGACATTGGCCCAGGCCTAGCTAAAGCAACCATTGCTGGTCGCGTTAATGGCGAGCGTGTTGATGCGTGCGATATGATCAAAGAAGATTCGCGTCTTGAGATCATCACCGCAAAAGATGACGACGGCCTAGAGATTATTCGTCACTCGTGTGCTCACTTAATCGGTCACGCAGTTAAGCAGCTTTTCCCAGACGCTAAAATGGCTATTGGTCCAACTATTGATAACGGTTTTTACTACGATATTGATATGGAACACTCTTTGTCTCAAGAAGACTTAGACGCTATTGAAAAGCGTATGTTGCAACTTGCAAAAACAAACTACGACGTAGTGAAAAAAAATGTAAGCTGGCAAGAAGCACGCGATACGTTTGAAGCGCGTGGCGAAACATACAAAATGGAAATTTTGGACGAAAACATCGCAAAAGATGATCGCCCAGGATTATACCACCACGAAGAATACGTAGACATGTGTCGTGGCCCGCACGTACCAAACATGAAATTCTGCCAAAACTTCAAAATAATGAAAGTAGCTGGTGCTTACTGGCGTGGCGACTCTGAAAACAAAATGCTACAGCGTATTTACGGCACAGCGTGGGGCGATAAAAAGCAACTTAAAGCGTACCTTAAACGCTTAGAAGAGGCTGAAAAACGCGATCACCGCCGTATTGGTAAAGCGCTTGATTTATGGCACTGGCAAGAAGAAGCGCCAGGCATGGTATTTTGGCACAACGATGGTTGGAGCATTTACCGCGAGCTTGAAGAATTTGTTCGTGAAAAACTGCGTGAGTACAGCTACGAAGAAGTTAAAGGTCCAATGATGATGGACCGCTCTTTGTGGGAAAAATCAGGTCACTGGGAAAAATACTCAGACGCCATGTTTACCACAGAGTCTGAAAAACGCGAATACGCTATAAAACCAATGAACTGCCCAGGTCACGTGCAAATTTTTAACCAAGGTTTAAAATCGTACCGTGATTTACCACTGCGTATGGCCGAGTTTGGTTGTTGTCACCGTAACGAACCATCAGGCGCTTTACACGGCTTAATGCGTGTACGTGGCTTTACACAAGATGATGCTCACGTGTTCTGTACAGAAGAGCAAGTAATGGACGAAGTTTCAGCGTGTATTAAGATGGTTTATGATACATATGAGACATTCGGTTTTGACAAAATTGTAGTTAAGCTTTCTACGCGTCCTGAAAAACGCATCGGCGACGATGAAATTTGGGACAAAGCAGAGGTTGCATTAGCCGATGCACTTAAAGCAAACGACATTGAATTTGATTACCTACCAGGTGAAGGTGCCTTTTACGGACCTAAAATTGAATTTACTTTGTACGATTGTTTAGACAGAGCGTGGCAATGTGGTACAGTGCAACTCGACTTTGCATTACCGGGTCGTTTAGGCGCTACTTATGTAGCAGAAAACAACGAACGACGCACTCCAGTTATGATACACCGTGCTATTTTAGGCTCAATTGAGCGCTTTATCGGTATTTTAACTGAAGAATACGCTGGTTTATTCCCAACGTGGCTTGCTCCAAAGCAAGTGGTAATTATGAACATTACCGATAAACAAGCAGATTACGTGCACGAAATTGTACAAAAATTAAATAAACTTGGAATTAGAGCCGCTGCTGACTTGAGAAATGAGAAGATTGGCTTTAAAATCCGAGAACATACACTTAAGCGTATTCCTTACTTACTCGTTGTTGGCGATAAAGAAGTTGAACAACAGGAAGTAGCAGTACGTACCCGCACAGGTGAAGACCTAGGCAAATTTAATGTTGATGATTTTGTAGCTAAAATTAGCGAAGAAATTAAAAATCGACAGTAAAAATCGAGCGTGTAGGGCAATCACAAACAGCCAACTACACGCTTATATTATTGATATTCTTGGAGGAACGTACCATTAGAGGCGGCAAGAAAGGGCAACAAACAGCTCAAAAAAATCGTATTAACGAAGAAATTACAGCTCAAGAAGTTCGTTTAATCGACATCGAAGGCGAACAAGCTGGAATTCAGTCATTAAAAGACGCACAAGCTATGGCTGATGCAGCGGGTGTTGATCTTGTAGAGATTAGCCCAAACGCTGAGCCGCCTGTTTGTAAGGTTATGGACTACGGTAAGTTCATCTTTGAAAAAAGCAAAGAACTAAAAGAGCAGAAGAAGAAGCAAAAGCAAATCCAGATTAAAGAAATCAAATTCCGTCCTGGCACGGATGAAGGTGACTATCAGGTTAAGCTGCGCAACTTACGTAAGTTCTTAGAAGCTGGCGATAAAGCTAAGATTACTATCCGCTTCCGTGGCCGCGAAATGGCTCACCAAGAAATTGGTATCGAATTATTAAACCGTGTTAAGGCTGATTTAGAAGAACTTGCAGTAGTTGAGTCTTTCCCAAATCGTGTTGAAGGCCGCCAAATGGTTATGATGATGGCGCCTGTTGCTAAAAAATAATTTTTAAGCGATAATACGCACCGAATTTAGCTCAGGTACCCAAGTAATATGCAAATATTCACCTGTTCTAACCGGTTTTAAAGTAAAATTGCGGCATTTTTGCTGGGTTTTCACCGGAATATGGCAGTAAGTTAGGCCTAAAAGTGGAGCTATAGAAATATATCTCACGCCTGCTTACTAATTTTTAAGCAATACATTTGGAGTTATTGCAATGGCTTATAAGCTAAAAAGTCACAGAGGCGCTGCTAAGCGTTTCAAGAAAACTGCTTCTGGCGGTTTCAAGCGTAAACAAGCGCATCTTCGTCACATTCTGACTAAGAAAACTTCTAAGCGTAAGTTACACCTACGTCCTAAGATGATGGTTCATAAAAATGACCATGGTCTAGTTTCACGTATGTTACCATTCGCTTAATAGGGGTTTTTAGAAATGGCAAGAGTTAAACGCGGCGTTGTCGCACGTGCACGTCACAAAAAAGTTTTAAAGCAAGCTAAAGGTTACTACGGAGCACGTTCACGTGTTTACCGCGTAGCTTTCCAGGCAGTTACTAAAGCGGGTCAATACGCTTACCGTGACCGTCGTGCTAAGAAACGTACTTTCCGTCAATTATGGATTGCACGTATCAATGCAGCTTCACGTCAAAATGGTCTGTCTTACAGCCGTTTTATCAATGGTCTTAAAAAGACTTCTGTAGAAATCGATCGTAAGATCCTTGCAGATATCGCTGTTTACGACCAAGTTGCATTTGCAGCGCTTGTTGAAAAAGCAAAAGAAGGCCTAGCGGCAGCTTAAGCTTTTTTAAATAAGTAATAAAGAGGAGCCCTAGGCTCCTTTTTTTGTGCCTGTAATTTAAGACTCACTGAATAATATCCCCCCGCAATGATACTTTATTATTTTGATGGCTAAATGTGTCGCTATCTGCGTTAAAAAACTCTCGTTTAGAACAACTAAATAGCGAATTTTCCCTAGCTATTAACACATTAATCCATTCTCAAAATAGATCTCTTAATTAAGCGGATTGGTATAAACAACGAATTTTTAGCAAGCTATTGACACTTTTCCCCAGCCTTAAAATTAACTACTTTAATAAACACTTTATTAAGTGCATGGGTATAAACGGGCTTTCTTTTTTGTTGAATCACCGCACTTTTATAATATTGCTATGTTTACTTGGTATAATTTATTTTATTAAAGCGTTTTTTAGAGAAAACTATGTTTGCAAGCCTGTTATTTTTATCTGCAATTGTGGCAGATAACAGTCATTTACCGCCTCTTATTCCTTGGCAAGGTGATAGCGTTTCATTATTACAGCAGCAAGGCCCGTTAACCACTGATTTTGAGTTATCTCAGGGTAAAGCCTCGCCAAACTATGCCGATACCATGGCGTTTGTAGATAGGCTTGTAGCGGCAAATCCCACGCAGTTTCAGTCTCAAATAATAGGCTACAGTAATAGTAATCGCGCTATTAAAATGGTGGTTGCTAGTGAACAAGGTTTTTTTGAAGCAGGGCAAATGGCCAACAGCACTAAGCCCACCGTTTTTATCCAAGCCGGTATTCATGCAGGTGAGATAGATGGTAAAGACGCCATGTTTATGTTACTGCGCGATATTGCAACCGGTAAGCGCCGTGATATTTTAAAAAAGGTAAACATACTTTTTATTCCTATTTTAAACGTAGATGGGCATGAACGCAGCAGCGCATTTAATCGCATAAATCAGCGCGGCCCTGAAAAAATGGGCTTTAGAACCAATGCAAATAATCTAAACCTTAACCGCGATTTTACTAAGTTAGATACACCAGAGGTGAGAAGTGTTTTAAAGGTTATTAATGATTACAACCCAAACTTATACATTGATGTGCATGTTACCGATGGCGCCGATTATCAGTACGATGTGACCTATGGTTATAACCCTGTATTTGCAAGCGAATCGCCTGCTATATCTGATGCATTAGATCAGTATATAAAGCCGGTTATTGACGAAACATTACAAAAGCAAGGGCATATACCTGGGCCATTGGTGTTTGTTATGGATAAACGCGACTTTAAAAAAGGCCTTGCAGGTTGGGTGGCTACACCGCGTTTTTCAAATGGGTGGGGCGATTTAAAATCATTACCAACAATTTTAGTCGAAAACCATTCTTTAAAACCTTATCAACAACGCGTATTAGGCACCTATGTATTTTTAGATGGGGCAATAAACGCGCTTTCTCAGTACAGTCATGAGCTTGCGAACGCCGTTAAAAAAGAGCAAGAATTTGTACCTGAGAAACTAATTGTTAAACGAGGTTATGCTAAAAAAGCAGACACAATCAGTGAGTTTAAAGGGGTAGAATACACATCAAGTGTAAGTGCGCTTTCGGGGCAAACTGAGGTGAAATATTTAGGTAAAGCCTATACCTACACTGACTTACCGATTTATTGGCAAAAACAGGTTGAACGAGTTGTTGATGTGCCTGAAGCGTTTTTTGTTCCGCCTGTATATAGCGATATAATAGAAAAGCTTAAGTTACATGGGGTGTCAGTAAACAAACTTAAAGGCGCGAATACGCAACCTTTAAAGCTTGCCAAAGTACTTGATTACTCGTTTGATAAAGCCCCATTTGAAGGGCGCTTTAGAGTCTCTGCAAGTTTTGATTATGTACCAGCAATAAATGTAGATTTAGACGGATGGTATCAAGTAAATACGCAGCAAAAAGCAGGGGAGTTAGCGGTTCATTTATTACACCCAGAGGCTCCTGATTCATTTTTTGCGTGGGGTGAGTTTAATACAATTTTTCAACGAACAGAGTACATGGAAAACTACGCGTTAATTCCTTACGCAAGGAAAATGCTTAAAGACAACCCAAAACTTGCTCTCGAGTTTGATAAAAAACTTCAAGATAAAGCATTTGCGCAAGATGCCAATGCACGTTTGCACTGGTTATATTCACACACGCCATTTTATGACGAAGCGTATTTGAAATACCCAATTTTAATGTCGTATGAGCAAGTAGCCGTTATTCCCGATCAAAAAGATAAAGAAATTTAATATGCACGTTATTACGATACCCGTGACTGCTTTTTCTCAAAATTGCAGAATAATTAGCTGTATAGAAACAAAGCAAGCTGTGGTGATAGACCCAGGTGGTGATGCACAAAAAATTATAGCCACGCTTAGTGAGCACAAATTAGTACTGAGCGCTATTTGGCTTACACACGGGCATTTAGACCACGTAGGTGCGGCCGATGAATTACGCTCACACTACAATGTGCAAATTATTGGCCCGCAAAAAGATGAGTCATTTTGGTTTGATAACCTGCCTATGCAAGCACAAATGTTTGGTTTTTCAGCTATTGATGCTTTTTACCCTGACATTTGGCTTAATCATAATGATGTATTAACGCTTGGCAAACTTAGCTTTAGTGTTAAGCATTGCCCTGGGCACACACCGGGTCATATTGTGTTTTATGAGCCTGATCAGCAATGCGTTATTGTTGGCGATGTTATTTTTAAAGGTGCTGTAGGGCGTACAGATTTCCCTAAAGGCAATACAGAGCAGCTCATTGAGTCTATTAAAAGCCATATTTTAACACTTGATGACAACACGCGTATTTTAGCTGGCCATGGTGAAGATACCACTGTAGGCCACGAAAAACGCACTAATCCATTTGTAAGTGGCCAATTTGGTTAATTAAAATCCATGAAAATGCAAAATTATTGCAGACGGAATTTTAAATTGGCTGTATAATTTAACCAGTTTATTAGATAAATAAGAAATAAAATGTCTCTAAATCACGTAGATCGCCAAATTTTGGCACTTTTACAACAGGACGCAAGTCTTTCAACTGCTGAAATTGCAGACAAAGTAGGCTTATCTCAATCACCTTGTTGGCGACGCATTGCAAAGCTTGAACAAGATGGCTATATCAAAAGTAAAGTTGCGCTTTTAGATGAGAAAAAGCTTGGTTTTGACATGCTTGTATACGCACATGTGCGCTTATCAAATCATGGCAAGAAAAACTTAGCTGAATTTGAAAAGCTAATTATGAGCTATGACGAAGTGACAGAATGTTACACAATGGCCGGCACCATGGACTTTATGCTGCGTATAATCTCACAAGGTATAGAAGGCTATGAGCACTTTGTACGTGACAATTTACTCAGCTTAGAATACGTTCAAGAGGTACACTCTAACGTAACCATGACATGTGTAAAACGCAGTACATCTCTTCCTCTATAAAATAAACGACACAAAGTTAAGCTATACTAAGAAAGCTAATAACGGTGTGTGCGAATTGTTAAATGAGCGCTAATTTGGTAACATTTAGCGCTTTTTCGATCCTAACCTAATAACCCCCTGAGGAACTCAATGTTTAACTTACTCAGCAAAGCGCCTAGCTCTGCTAAAAACGATATTTTATCTGGCTTAACTGTAGCACTTGCTTTAGTTCCAGAAGCTGTTGCGTTTGCTTTTGTAGCAAATGTCGAACCTTTAGTTGGTCTCTATGCCGCGTTTATCGTTGGTTTAATTACGGCTATTTTTGGTGGCCGCCCTGGTATGATTTCGGGCGCAACCGGTGCATTAGCTGTTGTAATGGTAAGTTTGGTACTTGATCACGGTGTTGAGTATTTATTTGCCACGGTGTTGCTGATGGGAATACTGCAAATACTCGCGGGAATATTTAAGCTCGGTAAGTTTATTCGCATGGTCCCTCATCCTGTTATGCTCGGCTTTGTAAATGGATTAGCGATAGTAATATTTTTAGCGCAACTTGGGCAGTTTAAAGTGCCAGATGGCGCAGGCGGCCAGCAATGGATGACGGGCAACCCGCTTTACATCATGTTAGGTTTAGTTGCATTAACTATGGCTATCATTCACTTTTTACCTAAGCTCACCACTGCAGTGCCTTCTTCTTTAGTGGCTATTGTAACGGTAACGGCGTTAGTAATAGGCCTTGATTTAGACTCGCGCACTGTACTTGATTTCCTAAAAGGGATGACAGGTAATGAAGCGGCTACCATTGCTGGCGGCTTACCTGAATTTCACATTCCTATGGTTCCATTTACCCTGGAAACTTTTTATATAATTTTTCCGTATGCATTAATTTTAGCGGCTATTGGTTTAATTGAGTCGTTATTAACGCTTAGCTTGATTGATGAAATTACCGAAACCCGTGGCCACTCAAATAAAGAGTGTATTGGCCAAGGTGCTGCTAATGTAACCTGTGGCTTTTTTGGCGCAATGGGTGGCTGTGCCATGATTGGGCAATCAATGATCAACATTAATTCGGGCGGGCGCTCGCGCTTGTCGGGTATAAGTGCTGCACTAATGCTGCTTGCATTTATTATATTTGCTTCAAGTTTAATTGAAATGATCCCACTGGCTGCGCTTGTAGGTGTTATGTTTATGGTTGTACTTGGTACGTTTGAATGGGCAAGCTTTAAAATGATGAAGCGTGTACCACTGTCTGATGCCTTTGTAATTGTATTGGTATCTGGCGTAACCGTAGTAACCGATTTAGCGATTGCCGTGTGTGTTGGTGTTATTGTTTCTGCCTTGGTATTTGCTTGGAATCATGCAAAACATATCTACACAACTAATTACATTGATGCGCAAGGTGCTAAAGTTTACGAGCTTCACGGTCCGTTATTTTTTGGCTCAGTTAAAAACTTTTCTGAGTTATTCGATGTTAAAAACGACCCTAAAGATGTAATTATTGAATTTGAACACAGCCGTGTTGCGGATCACAGTGCCATAGAAGCCATCGACAGCTTAGCTGATAAGTACACTAAAGCAGGTAAACAGCTTCACTTACGTCATTTAAGTAAAGACTGTAAGCAGCTGTTACACAAAGCGCGTGACTTAGTTGAGGTGAACGTAATTGAAGACCCAACTTATAAAGTAGCCTCTGATAAACTTGCCTAGTATATAAGGTGGCTTTGCCCATACTAGCTGATTGAATCGGCATTTTAAAAGCGAAAGGTTAAAGCCTTTCGCTTTTTTATTGGCTTAACTTTGCGGTAAGGCTCTTAAAAATTAAGACAGTTGGTACTGCTAACACTTTGTAATAATCGATATAATATCCAAACCAGTGGTTAAATTAGCTAACGTAATTTTAACTTATTGGCTAACTTATACGGAGTTGTATTTTATTTTGAATTGGCAATCTTTAGTTGATAACAGGCAACGCTTTTTTTGGCTATTGCAAATTGCAGGCTGGATTGGTTATGCGCTTGTAAATTATATCGGCTCTAAAGTATTTGAAATGCGTGATATTTACGTGTTCGTTATATTATTAAATGCCTATGCGGGCTGTTTAATGACAGTCCCACTTCGTTATATTTATAGAAAAACCTGGAATGCATCGCCGTGGATATTAATGGTGGTTGTATTTGGTGCCTCGTACATTACAGGTACATTGTGGGCAATTGTACAAAAATTTAATTTATGGGAAATATACCGCCATGGTTATCGCCCAGAAGATTGGTTTTATTATTTACAGCATGGCTTAGACTCTGTTTATATAATTTTATGTTGGAGTGGCTTATACTTTGGCATAAAGTATTATCAGCTATTACAAAGTGAGCGACAAAAAGCGCTTAAAGCAACTACAATGGCCCATGAAGCGCAATTAAAAATGCTCAGATATCAACTTAACCCGCATTTTTTATTTAATACGCTCAATGCTATTTCTACATTAGTTTTGGTAAAAGAAAACAAAGATGCTAACTTAATGGTGGCAAGGTTAAGCGACTTTTTGCGTTATACACTAAATACCGATCCCATTAAAAAAGTGCCTTTAGAGCAAGAGCTACACGCATTAATGCTGTATTTAGAAATAGAGCGGGTTAGATTTGATGAGCGCTTAAAAGTAAATGTAGATGTAAGCGAGCAAGCAAAAGAGGCACTTGTGCCAAGCTTAATTTTGCAACCGATAATTGAGAACGCAATTAAATACGCCATTGCGCATATGTCACAAGGCGGTGTGATAGACATAAAAGCACAGGTTTTTGCCAACGAGCTACTACTTGAAGTAGGTGATAATGGCCCCGGTACCGAACTAATAGACGGACAACTTGTAAATGCACAAGGGGTAGGGGTGGCAAATACCAAAGACAGATTAAAAACGCTCTATGAAAATAATTATTCGTTTGTATTATCACATAATACGCCAAGTGGATTGAAAGTTAATCTGCGAGTACCGTTTGAGAAGGCTGTGAAGAAATGACTAAAATTAAAACCATCATTGTTGATGATGAACCATTAGCAAGAAAGGGCTTAGCAGTAAGACTTGAAGAATATACTGATATAGAAGTAGTTAAACTGTGTAGTTCAGGCTCTGATGCAATAGAAGCATGTAAAGAGCACCCAATAGACTTAGTTTTTTTAGATATACAAATGCCAGGAATGAATGGCTTTGAAGTTGCCCGTGCCTTAAGCGAAAGCACTAAAGCGTTACCCGCGATTGTGTTTGTTACTGCATTTGATCAATTTGCAGTAAAGGCATTTGAAATTCATGCTTTGGATTACATTTTAAAACCCGTTGACGATAACAGACTAAAACAGGCGGTAGAAAAAGTGCATAGTTACTTAAAAACACAGCAAGACAACGCCCATAAGAAAAAACTAGCGAGTTTTGTTGCCGGTATTACAGGTAATAACTGTGAAGAAATACTTAAAAAATTAGCCACAGGCGATACCCTAACCGACAAACGTTACCCAGAATCACTGGCGGTAAAAGAGCAGGGTGAAATTATTCGTGTCCCGGTTGCGACAATTCAGTGGGTTGATGCCGCCGGCGATTATATGTGTTTACATTGCCAAGATGGGCAAACACATATTTTGCGCAAAACAATGAAAGAGCTTGAGCAAGAGCTCGACCCTCATTTGTTTGTGCGCGTTCACCGCAGTGCAATTGTAAATACAAAACAAATAAGCAAGCTGGTTACACAAGTAAGCGGTGAGTATTTATTAGTGCTTGAAAACGGACAAGAGCTTAAAGTAAGCCGAAGCTACCGCGATAAAGTAAAAGCAGCGCTAGCCAGCTAGTTTGATATTTTACAGGCATAAAAAATGCGAGCTTAGCTCGCATTTTTTATATAAGGCAGAAATTACGCTACAGTTACAATTTTCATTGTGTTCGTTGCGCCCACAGTTTCCATTGAGTCACCGTGAGTAATAATTACTGTATCGCCAGAGTGTAATGAACCTTGTGCTACAAGGGTATCAAGTGCGGCTTTAACCATTCCGTCTTTTTCAGTTTTTGTAGAATCAAAAAACACAGGGTAAACACCACGATAAAGCGCTGTTTGGCCTAGCGTACTTGCATGACGTGAAAGCGAGTAAATAGGTAAACCAGAGCTGATACGCGACATAAGTTTAGCGGTGCTACCTGACTCAGTTAAGGTAACAATGGCTTTAACCGAATCTAAGTGATTAGCAGCGTACATAGCTGAAAGCGCGATAGATTCTGCATTGTTAGAAAAACGGCTGTCTAAACGGTGCTTAGATACGTGGGTTTCTTTTTGCGATTCTGCACCTAAACAAACACGTGCCATTGTAGCGACTGTTTCTTCAGGGTAATCACCGGCAGCGGTTTCTGCTGAAAGCATAACAGCATCAGTACCATCAAGTACCGCATTTGCCACATCCATAACTTCTGCGCGTGTTGGCATTGGGTTATCGATCATCGATTCCATCATTTGTGTTGCAGTTACAACAGTACGGTTTAATGAACGAGCGCGACGAATAATGAGTTTTTGTTTACCCATTAGCGCAGCATCACCAATTTCAACACCTAAATCGCCACGAGCAACCATTACAGCGTCTGATGCTAAAACTATGTCATCTACGGCTTCTTGTGTTTCTACTGCTTCTGCACGTTCAATTTTTGCAAGTAGTTGTGCTTTAGAGCCTGCAGCTTCTGCTAAAGAGCGTACATAACGCATATCATCGCCACTGCGTGGGAATGATACTGCAATGTAATCAACATCTATTTCAGAGGCAGTGATTAAATCTTCTTTGTCTTTTTCTGTAAACGCAGGGGCTGTTAAACCACCGCCTAAACGGTTAATGCCTTTATTATTTGATAATACACCACCTACCGTAACCGAGCAGTGCACTAAGTGGCCTTCTACTTGCTCAACGGTTAGTTGAATAAGGCCATCGTTTAATAGTAATAAATCGCCAGGGCTCACATCTTGTGGTAATTCTTTGTAATCAATACCTACCGCGTTTACGTCGCCTTCACCTTTTTCCATTTTTGCATCTAGGGTGAATTTAGCGCCTACTTCAAGGTTTACTTTACCTTCTTTAAACGTTGAAACACGAATTTTAGGGCCTTGAAGGTCTGCAAGGATAGCAACATGTTTACCTAATTTTGTGGCTATCTCGCGTACAGCTTGTGCACGGTCTTTATGATCTTGTGCAACACCATGTGAGAAGTTTAAACGTACTACATTAGCGCCAGCGCGAATAATTTTTTCTAGATTGTTATCTCGATCTGTTGCAGGCCCAAGTGTAGCGACTATTTTTGTGCGTCTTAGCATCAAATTCTCCTGTGTGCTTAGATGTGTAAGCAGGTTGACGGTTATTTTGTGACTTCAAAATACTTATAACTTATGTATAAACATTTTTAGTTATAGGCAAACTAGTTAGTATTGCCACTATTTTATACAAAACGAATATGTCATCATTATGACACCGGTGTCAAAATCCGTCAATGATCTTAAATTCAAAATACGCAGAGTATTTGTAACCGCACAGCCCTCATATTTGATACAATTGCAGTGCTTTTTAATAGCGTAATAAAAAAGCATGCTGTATTAGCTCAACGTTCGCATTTTATGACGGTATGAGTATAATGCACGCGGTATTATTTAATGAATTACTTAGTTTACTAACCAAATAGTTGTTACCGAGGAGGACACTAAATGCAAGTTGCATTAGTCGGGTTAGGCGTTATGGGCAAAAATATTGCCTTAAACATGATTGAAAAAGGCATAACGTTAGTCGCATATGATAAAAACCCACATGCGGGTGAAGAGTTATTAAGTTGTGCTAAATCGCAAGGCATGGCCGATAGACTTCATATTGTTTCTGATTTAGGAGACATGGTAAGGCGTTTAGAAGCACCTCGCTCTATTTTATTATTAGTGCCTGCAGGCGAACTGGTTGATGCTGTGTGTAATGAGCTTGTTGAAGCTGGCGTACAGTGTAACGATATGATTGTAGATTGTGGTAACAGTAACTACAAAGACGGCATTAATCGTAAACTTAAGTATCAAAACAAATTTGAATTTGCCACCATGGGTATTTCTGGCGGTGCCGAAGGCGCTCGTCATGGTCCTGCAATGATGGCAAGTGGCTCAGAAGGCGGTTGGGAGCGAATCGAACCGTGGTTTGAAAAAGTAGCCGCTAGCTACAATGGCGAGTCGTGTTTTGCACGCGTTGGTCAATCGGCCAGTGGCCATTTTGTAAAAATGGTTCACAACGGCATTGAATACGCAATTATGCAGCTTATTGCTGAAGTGTATCAACTACTTCGTATTGGTACAGGTCGCTCACCAAAAGAAGTGGCTGAAATTTTTGATGACTGGTCTACCGGTCACTTAAATAGCTACTTACTTGCTATTTCTAGCCATATTTTATCTCTTGAAAACACCAAGCAAGAGCCGCTAGTTGATTTAATTGATAATAAAGTAGGCGCAAAAGGCACAGGCCTGTGGACTGCGCAAAATGCACTTGAGCTAGGTATTGCTGTTCCTTCACTGGTTGCTGCGGTGCAAGCTCGCCACTTAACCAATGTATGTGACACTACCGCTGCACAAGAAATGACATATGCCGCTAAAGCTACAAGCAAGGTTGATATTGACCTTGAAGAGCTAAAAGATGCCTTTACATTGGCGAGCTTATTAGCGTATCGCCAAGGTTTAGCGTTAATTAAAGGGGCATCTCGTACCCATCAGTGGAAAGTAGACTTGTCTAAAACACTGCAAACATGGCGTGCCGGTTGTATTATTCGTGCTGACTACCTAGATAGCGTAGCGCAAGGCGTTGAATACATTGATACGCTTGAAAATGAATCTAATGCGCTTCGCAAAGTAACTGGGCAAGCTGTGATGACTGGCTTAGCGTTCCCTGTACTTGCATCAACACAAACGTATTTAGCAACATTAACCACACCAAGTAATGGGCATTTAGTACAAGCTCAGCGTGATTACTTTGGTGAGCATGGTATTAAAACTCACTCAGGTGAAGTGTGCCACTTAACTGACTTAGTGGGTATAGACGCGAAAGTAAGATAATTAACGCGTTTATAAATTAATAAAGGCACGCTATTTAGCGTGCCTTTTGCGTTTTGGTAACTAAATTAGCGGCTTAATTCACCGCGTAAATTGTCTTGCATTAAATGGCGAATCGTTTCAATTTCTAGGTTTTGGCTAAACAAATAATGCAGCTTTGTTAAACACGCCTCTAGTGTCATATCGTAGCCACTTATTACACCAATATTTAATAACGCGTTACCCGTAGCATAGCCGCCCATATTTACATGGCCTTTTAAACACTGCGTTAAATTAACAATAACCATGCCGCGTTTACTTGCCTCACTTAGCACGTCTAAAAAGTCGGGGTCTTGTGGGGCATTACCTACGCCAAAGCTAAGCAATACCAGTGCTTTTATATTGTCATTCACCAAACTTTTAACCACGTCTTTACTAATGCCTGGGTATAAATAAAGTACACCAATTGGCTGAGGTGTAATGGTGGTTACCTGTAGTTCGTTTTCTACATAAGGGCTTAGCTGACCTTTAATTAGCTGAATATTAATTCCAGATAACGCTAAAGGCTCTAGGTTTGGAGATGCAAAAGCATTAAAACCATCGGCATGTGCTTTCGTGGCTCGGTTACCTCTAAATAATTGGTTATTAAAAAATAAGCTCACTTCAGCAATAGGGTAATTAGCCGCTAAAAACATGGCGTTTAATAAGTTAACTTGGCCGTCAGAGCGTAATTGCGATAAAGGAATTTGTGAGCCAGTAACAATAACGGGTTTAGTTAAGTTTTCGAACATGAACGACAGGGCAGAGGCTGTGTAAGCCATTGTATCAGTGCCATGAAGTACCACAAAACCATCGTAATCGTGGTATTTGCTTTTAATGTCATCAGCTATTAGTTGCCAATGCGCTGGCGACATATCTGATGAATCGATTAATGGGCAGTACTCGTGAATATCAAAAAGGGGCATTTCTTCACGGTTAAATTCTGCGTTATTGACCACTGTTTCTGTTAAAAAACCTTCAGCCGGAATGTAGCCACGGCTCGATTTTTTCATACCTATGGTACCGCCAGTGTATGCGATATAAATGCGTTTACGTTTCATAAAAAAGCCCAGTAAAAAAACTGGGCTTAGTATAACGTTAAGTTGTTTTAAATACAGCTGCTTGAGTAAATACGTGCACTTTTATTGTGCAACGCTACACTCTAAACAACGTGCGTATACACCTTGCGGATCGTTATAATCTTTTAGATCAGCTACTTCACTACTTAGGCGCTTTATCACCGTGTTAATATTAGCTTGAGTGGCTAAAACAGAGGCTGTATTTGTATTTAAGCCAAGCATAGATTTAACGGATGCACTGCCAAAAATATCTTGCAGCATTTTTTCTTGCGGGCTTAGGTCTTGCTTAATTGTTTTCACTTCGTAGTGATTAAGTTTTGCAAGTGCCGCTGCGGCATCAATCGCATCTTGTTTATCACCAAGCTTATCAACTAGGCCAAGCTCTTGTGCTTGTGAAGCAATCCACACACGCCCTTGCGCAATTTTATCAACTTGCTCTGGTGTCATATTGCGCGCATCAGCAACCACATCTATAAAGCGGCTATAAGCTTCTTCAACACTCATTTGAATAACTTGCGCCATTTTTTCATTAAGCGGGCGAGTAATAGAAAATCCAGCCATTTCTGACGTTGCAACACCATCTGAGTACACACCAATTTCAGATAAAGTATCTTCAAAAGTCATAAATGTACCAAACACACCAATAGAGCCGGTGATAGTACTTGGTGCTGCCCAAATTTCGTTAGCTGCTGAGGCAATCCAATAACCGCCAGATGCAGCAACTGAGCTCATTGATGCGATTACAGGTTTGCCTGCGGCTTTAAGTGCTAATACTTCAGCACGAATAACCTCAGAAGCAAACATACTGCCGCCACCTGAATCAATACGTAAAACAACCGCTTTTACTTTATCATCAAGGCGTGCTTTGCGAAGTAATGCTGCGGTAGAATCGCCGCCAATTTCACCTGCTTTGCGCTCACCATCAACAATCGTACCTTTAGCAACAACTACAGCAACTTTTTCTGTAATTGGGTTATCAAATTCGATAGGGGGCTTAACTAAGCTTAAATATTCACGAAAAGACATTTGCTTAAATGTTTTACCGTCTTCTTGTGCGCCAACTAAATCAATGAGTTGTTGGCGAATTTGCTGAGTTGTTTTAAGCGAGTCGACCCATTGATGGTCAAGTGCATATTTACCTGCATCGCCATTTGCCGCCTTCATTTTAGCAAGGTAAGCATCCATGGTTTCGTCAAAGTTAGATTCATCAAAAGGGCGTACCGCAGCAACATCTTGCTTATATTCGCTCCATAATGCACCAAGCCAAACGCGGTTTGCTTCTTTAGCAGCATCAGACATATCGTTACGAATAAACGGCTCTACCGCCGACTTAAACGTACCAACACGGAAAATATGCTGCGTTATTTTAAGTTTTTCTAGTGCTTCTTTAAAGTAAAGTGGATACATTCCATAGCCTTCAATGGCTACCGAACCATAAGGATGCATTGCAATTTCATCGGCATGCGATGCAATATAATATTGCGATTGAGTGTAATAGTAGCCCGATGCAATCACTTTTTTACCCGCTTGCTTAAAGGCATCTAACGATTTAGTAATACGCTTTAGCTTATTTAGGTGGGCTTTCGGCATTTCTTGCAAATCTAGTAAGATAACGCTGATGCGCTCGTCATTAGTGGCTTCATCAATCACTTTGACTACATCATCAAGTAAAATTTCACTAGGTGCTTCTGAATTAGACGTAGCATCGTTAATAGCTGCTTCGACAGGGTCTATATATGTTTTCTCTTCAACAATAGGCCCATTAAGATTAAGCCTAAGTACAGAGCCATCTTCTATTATTATTGTATCGTCATCGCTTGATAGCGACATAAAAAATACAACAACCAGTAATAAAAACAAAATGTTGAGTATTAAACGACGAGAAAAGTTTATTCCAGCCCAAATACCTCTAAATACCTTTGCTATCAAAATAGCTCCTTAATTTGGTACAGCTAATACATTAGTTCCATCTTAGCCTAGAATAAAAATAATTTTAACTGCTAAATCGTAACGAAGTGTTTATGAGGTAACATAAATATACGTTTTTAATCGTATTTTTAATTAAATGCAGGCACATATTGCTTATTACTTGCCATTAAAGCAGAATTAGCTAATGTATACAGGTTAGACCAGTTAACGGGGCACAGGATGTTAGAACAACAATTACAATTAAAACACACACAATTACGAAACCGCTTGGTAATGGGCTCAATGCATACAGGCCTTGAAGAGGGCTGGCACAACCGCAAAAGGTTAAGTGCTTTTTACGAGGCGCGTGCTAAAGGCGGCACGGCCATGATCATTACCGGGGGCTACAGCCCTAACTTGCGCGGTAAATTAACGCCTATTTCTTCATCATTTAACAGCTATTATGATGTATTTAAACACCGTGCATACACAGGCGCCGTTCATAAACATGGCGGAAAAATATGTTTGCAGCTTTTACATGCTGGTCGATACGCTTATCATCCGTTTAACCAAGCCCCGAGCGCTATTCAAGCGCCTATAAATCCATACAAACCTAAACAAATGTCGTTAGGCTCGATTAAAAAAACCATTAAAGACTTTGCGCACTCTGCCTATATGGCAGAAAAAGCAGGTTACGATGGTGTTGAAGTAATGGGCTCTGAAGGTTACTTAATTAATGAATTTATGGCGCCACACACCAATAAACGCGATGACGAATTTGGTGGCAGCCTAGAAAATAGAATGCGATTAGCGCTTGAAATAGTTAAAGCCGTTAGGGCTAAAGTATCAGATACGTTTTTAATTATTTTTAGATTATCTGTCATGGACCTAATCCCGAATGGCTCAACCCCTGATGAAGTCACTATTCAGGCAAAAGCACTTGAGCAGGCCGGTGTTGATATTTTTAATACTGGCATTGGGTGGCATGAAGCACGCGTGCCAACAATCGCCAGTATGGTGCCTCCTGGAGCATTTAAAGAGGCTTCAAAACGATTAAAGTCAGTGGTGAATGTACCTGTTATAGCTGTAAACCGTATTAACACGCCGGATATAGCCAACCAAATCCTTAACGATAATGAAGCCGATTTAATTTCAATGGCGCGCCCTTTATTGGCCGATCCTGAGTTTTTTAACAAATATCAAAATCAGCAAACTAAACAAATAAATATTTGTATTGGCTGTAACCAAGGCTGTTTAGACCACGTATTTAAAAATAAACGTGCAACCTGTTTAGTTAATCCACAAGCCGCCTTTGAACTTGATTACCCGTTAGATAAAGCTTCTAACGCTAAAAATGTATTAGTTGTTGGCGCGGGCCCTGCTGGGCTCTCGGCAAGTTGTTATTTGGCTGAAAAAGGGCACACAGTAACGCTTATCGATCAAAAAACACAAATGGGCGGCCAATTTAATCTAGCTATGCAAATTCCAGGTAAAGAAGACTTTAACCATACGCTTAGCTACTTTACTAATGAACTTGAAAGGCTCAACGTAAATGTAGAGCTTGGTAAAGCCTACGATGATGCAATGTTACAAAAATACGATGACATCGTATTTGCCACAGGTGTACGCCCGCGTGAAGCTGCAATTGAATGCGCAGACTCTAAGCGTGTATTTGCTTATGATGAAGTTATACACGGTGAGGTCGAGCTGGGCAAATCAATAGCCATTTTAGGTGCCGGCGGTATTGGCTTTGATATGGTTGCTTTTTTAAGTGAGCATAAATCGCAATCTATTCCTGAGTTTAAAAAGCAGTGGGGTATTGAGTGCGAGGCAGAGCCGCACAAAGATGAGCGACAATTATACATGCTAAAACGCAGTGCAGGGCGCTTTGGTAGCGGGCTTGGAAAAACCACAGGCTGGATACATCGTCAAGTTGCTAAGCAACATGGTGTTAAACAAATTGCTGATTGCCAGTACCACAGTTTTGATAAAAATGGCCTTACAGTTACTGTTGCCGGAGAAAAACAAGTACTGCCGGTTGATACGGTTATTGCGTGTATAGGGCAGGTTTCTAATAATGAAGTGCTTGAGCAACACCGGGAAAATGCAAAGGTACATGTTATTGGTGGCGCTAAATTAGCAGCAGCAATTGATGCAAAGCGTGCAATTTTTGAAGCGCTTCAAGTGGCCAGAGCCATTTAACAGTGTTAATAAAATGAAATAATTTACAGTGCCCTCAGGTCTTGTGTGTATAGAGTCCATAACTTAAAACACTGACAAAGCAGGCCACACATGAGTAAATTATTTCGTTTGTATAATAAAATCATGGGTAATCTATCGTATGCCGACGGATTACCCGCGTTACTTTTTCGCTTAATTTTAGCCCCCGTAATGATTATTGCGGGCTTTAATAAATTAGCCCTAAGTGGAGAAACCGACGGCTTTTTTAGCTATTTTCTTGCTGATGCAAGCGTTGTGCAATGGTTTGGCAATAGTGAATGGGGTTTAGGTTTACCATTTCCAGACTTACTTGCCTTTTTAGCATGCTGGAGTGAATTTTTAGGTGGGTGGTTTTTACTCTTTGGGCTATTTACCCGCTTAGTAAGCATTCCGCTGATGTTTACAATGGTTGTGGCAGCAACAACAGTACATTGGCATAATGGTTGGTTTGCTATAGCGCCATCAAACCCTACAACCAGTTCAGCTCAAGTACTTGATTGGTTATCAATTCCAGGGGCTAAAGAAAGCCTTGAAAACTCACTAGAAGTACAAGAACGTATAGGTAAAATTAGGGGTATAGTTGAAGAGCACGGATTTACTGATTACTTATATGAAAAAGGTAAACCTTCCATAATAAATAACGGTATTGAATTTTCTGCTATTTATTTTGCCATGTTACTTAGCTTGTTTTTTGTAGGTGGCGGTCGCTATGTTAGTGTTGATTATTGGCTCAGGCGTGCAGTAGTAAAAGAGTAGCAAAAAAATTGGTTTAAAAAGGGCGTATAAATATTTTTTATACGCCCTTTTTGTTTGTAACGTGTGTTAAACGCATCGCGCCTATCTCGGATTTATACAGTGGTATATGAATATTGTTTACGCAGTAATGGCGCTTTAAGACGAGAGAATAAGTAGGGTTTTAATAAAATTGATAATTAAGCAGGGTTTATTTTTTAAAGGCATAAATGGTACTCTAACGTTTTGAATTATGAGAGTACGCTATGGATGCTATTGAGCTTTTACTAACCCGCCAATCTGACCCTAAATTAACCGCCCCAGGGCCAAATTCAGAGCAGCTCGATATAATAAAGCAAGCTGCGTTACGGGTGCCTGATCACGGATGTATTGCGCCTTGGCAGTTTATTGTCGTTCAAGGTGATGCCCGCCATAAATTAGGTGAGATATACCATCAAAGCGCCGTTGCTGAGCAGCAAGAAGAAAAAGTGATTAAACGCGCAAAAGAGCTTGTGCTGCGCGCACCGATGATCATTATTGCTATTGCTAAGTATCAAGCCCATCCAAAAGTGCCGCGTATTGAGCAAGTACAAAGCGCCGGTTGCAGTGTACTTGCCATGCAACAAGCCGCATTTGCACAAGGTTTAGGTGGTGTATGGCGTACAGGGTATTTTGCACAAAGCACAGCAGTCAAAAATGCCCTTAATTTAGACGAGCAAGATGAAATTGTTGGGTATTTATATTTAGGCACCCCAGAGATTGAGTGCAAAAAGGCAGCTAAGCATAAACCAGATGATTACTTCACTTATTTATAATAAATAATGAACTATTGCACTTCTGCGCAGTCATATAGCATTAAGGTTGCTGCTGTTAGGCTCGCCCTTTTTTGATTTAGCTGTGAGAAGTGCACGGAAGCAATATAGGTTAACTTTTTCTTCTTCAGTTTGTTTTTTAATCGGTTGTTTTTTGTTAAAGTATGGAAAGTCTTAATAAAAATAACGATAAAGAAGACGAAAACGATGGGAAATTTATTTTTACAAGAAAAAGAGAATTGGCTGGCATGGTCAATTTGGGGAATAGTGGGTGCTTTTATTACACTTTATGTGGCAATGAGCACGAATACTGCACATTTTATAGCTGGCTCTGCTATGGGAATGCTTGTTTTATTAACCTGGTGGATGCAGCAGTCTAAAAGGTTTGATTTTGGTCGGGCCTTTAAAATTTGTTTTTATGTGTTATTGCTTAGTGTATTACCTGCATTTTTATTTGTGGTTGTACCAAGTGATGATTTAAACCGTTTTGATTTAATATTTCAAAGCGTTACATTTTTAGCACTTAGTTTATTACTGTGCTTAATTTGTTCGTGGATTGCACGCAGACCAAAGCAATATTATTAATAGGGTAACGCGCAACCTAGGTTTTTAGCTATTTGTGGTGATTTTTTGAACCAAATGCTGTTTTTAGCTAATTATTTACATTTAGGTCTTTACAAGTTGCCCAATACCCCCTATTATTCGCGCCGTACGGAGAGATGGCAGAGTGGTCGAATGCACCGGTCTTGAAAACCGGCATAGGTTTGTAGCCTATCTAGGGTTCAAATCCCTATCTCTCCACCATTATTTAAAAAAAACCGCCTTATGGGCGGTTTTTTGCTTTGTGGAGTTTAATAAATGTCAAAAGAAGCAAACCTTACAACATCGCAACGCTTAGTAAAGCATGTACTACTGTGGATTGTATTTGGCTACTGCTATCAAAGCGCGATTAATTTATTAATAAAAATGGCAGCAGATGCACAACCAGACGCAACGCTTATCACCGCCTTTGTGTATGGTATTGGCTTTAACGTATTAACTGCGCATCTTATTACTAAATACGATACGCATTGGCCTGTTATTGGCGCAGCTTTTATTGCTTTAGTTGGTTTAGTATTAGTGCCATTGGTGCTGTTTGGCAGTGGCGGTTTACTAGCGTGGCCATTGCTTGTTGGATTTTTATTCAGTTTACCCCTTTGTAGCTACATAGTTGGCAAAATTAAGGTAAAACACAGTAAAAACTAGCCCCAAACCGGTTTTATTTTATGTTAGCATGTACGCGTCTTTTAACTAACAAAACGTGAAAAACACATTATGTCAGATAATTTTACTACAGATGCTGAAAAAGCAAGTTACGGTATTGGCTTACAAATGGGTGAGCAACTTAAGTCTAACCCTTTTGAAGGCTTAAACCTAAATTCAGTATTTGAAGGCATGAAAGATGCGTACGCTGGTAGCGCTTTTCAAGTTGAGATCCCTGAGATCCAAGCTGCATTTGAAAAAATTAACGAAGAGATCCAAGCGCGTCGTGAAGAAGAAGCAAAAGTACTTTCTGCTGAAGGTATTGCATTCTTAGAAGAAAACGCTAAGCGTCCTGAAATCACTGTTACCGAGTCTGGTTTACAATACGAAGTACTAGCAACAGGCGAAGGCGAAAAGCCAACTGCTGAGTCTACAGTACGTGTTGATTACCACGGTACATTAATTAACGGTACAGTATTTGATAGCTCTTACGAGCGCGGTCAACCAGCTGAATTCCCAGTAGGTGGCGTGATCAAAGGTTGGACTGAAGCTTTACAAATGATGCCAGTAGGCACTAAATGGCGTATTTACGTTCCTCATGAGCTTGCTTATGGTGAACGTGGCGCAGGTGCTGCAATTGCACCTTTCTCAACGCTTGTATTTGACGTTGAGCTACACGAAATCCTTTCTTAATTCAGTTATTAAGTCAGTATTTAAAAAGCCGTGGTCTTGACCGCGGCTTTTTTGTGTCTTGTGGTTTTATACCAAGCTTTAAAAACGTTAATAATTTAGGCCAATCCGCATAATTAAGTGAGTTATTTTGGGGGAAAGATAAACTTGCTACCTGCGCTACAAACGCTATTACAACAAGTAAATAACCCAGTTAATTAAATGAGTAGGCATAAAAAAACCGCATATAAAATGCGGTTTTAAAAGTAACTGAATAAATGCCAAAGCGTTATTAAAAATAACCTCTAATACCAAAGCGGAAGTTTCTACCTGGTAGTGGGGCTTTATCTTTTATAAACGAGCTGTGAACAAAGCCAAGTTCGTCTGTAATGTTATCTACATTTAAGTATAGCTGCGTATCTATAGCGCCTAAACTTAACTGATAATTAGCTTGAGCATCAACAATTGTGTAGCCATCGGTTTTAGTTTCATAGGCGCTAATATTATCTTGCTCAAAGTAGTGCGTACCTGTGAGTGTTAGTTGTAAATCGCCTACATTGTATTGTAATTCAGATCCTAATTTATTTGCTGGTATGCGCGGCAAGTTACCTTCGTCGTCTTTTAGCTTAGCGCGTGTTGAATCACCAAATACTTTAACCATGGCATTAGGGTCAATTTGATAGTGTACATCAAATTCTACACCGTAGAGTTCAGCATCTTTGCTGGCAAATTGATATACGGCAACCGCATCATCGTGAGCGCCAATTGCAGACTCTAAACCATCTTCTTCGTCGTAAACTAATCCAGTGTTTTGTTGATAATAAAAGTTTTTAATATCGTTATAGAAAAAGTTAACTGTGTAACCAAAGTCACCGCTAAAACGTCTAAAGCTAAAATCTAAATTGGTCGATTTTTCTTGTTTAATGTCTTCTGGCTCAAAGTGAACCTCGTTATCTTCAATATGATAGCCAAGGCCTAGCTCGTAAGTACCTGTAGCAATGTGTAATCCGTTTGATAAAAGCTCAGCAGAAAGGGGCGCACGCTCAGAGTGAGATAAGCTAAGTGCTACGCTTTGCCCTGGTGTGTATTGCCAAATAGCACCGGCAGAGGCGCTTACATTAGTAAAGCTTTCGCTGTATGCAATGCTTTCTTCTTCGCCTTCGTCATGATCTTCTTCTTCATCGTGATCATGTGCGTGCTCGCTGTCGGTAATTGTGCTTGTTATTTCGTAATCTTCAATACGCGCACCAAGCTCTAGCGTAACATCACCAAATTCACGTTCTTCAAGTAGATATAACGCATGTGTAGTGGTTACACTTGCAGGGGTAAATGCTTCTTCGCCAATTGCGTCGTAATCCGATTCACTATAATGATAGCCCATCATACCGTGCCACTGCGCTAACTTGTGCTCTACATTTAAGCGTGCTTCGGTTGTTTCATTTTTAAAGGTGGTGCCAATTTCACCGTCTTCAATTTCACTGTGTTTGTAATCAGTGTAGCCAACACGAAGATTAATATTTTCAATCCAGTTGTTATCGAGCGCATAGCTTATAAGGCCTTGCCAACGATCTTGCTCTAGATGTGCATAAACAGACTCTTCTTCCTCTTCATCTGCGTGCTCATCGTGTTCTTCTTCGGTTTCACCTTCATGGTCATGATCATGATGCTCATGCCCAGGAATACCGTAATCGGTTTCAATGCTACCGTAAGAAAAGCCAACCGTTAAATGATCGCCCACATAACTCGTACCCACATTAAATGTGTCGCTATCAATAAAAGTGTTTTCTACAGAGTTATGAGTTTCAACATCACCATCTTCATCTGTAATGTTAAATGTAGGCGTTTCATAGTCATCGCCGCTGCGTTTAGTCCCATCAAAATGAAAGTTAAATCCGTCATTTCCTGTTTCTAGTTTTGCAGCCACGGTATTTGAGTTAGAAACCGTGTCATGGCTGTATTCAGCAGCACCGGTTAAATCATCTAAATTGCTCGTTGGAATACGGTTATCAACCACATTTACCACACCACCTATTGCTCCTGAGCCATAAAGTAGGGTGCTTGGTCCGCGCAATACTTCAATTTGTTCCGCTGCTAAGCTGTCGCTTGAGGTTGCATGGTCGGGGCCAATGCGCGATGCATCGCTGGCATCTAAACCGTTTTGGGTAATTTTAACGCGAGGGCCATCTAAACCACGGATAATAGGGCTTGATGACACCGGACCAAAGTAACTGGCGTTAACACCTGGTAAGCCCTTTAGTGTTTCGCCAAGGGTCGCTTTTGATTTGTTTTTAAGCTCATCACCTGATAAAACGCTCACCGGCGAAATCATTTCTAAGCTATTTTTATGCAGTGCAGAGGCATATACAACAACGGTTTCTACCGAGGTAGGGGTAAGCGATACCGTCACATTGTTTGAGTTTTCATTTACCGCAATACGCGAGTCTATAAAGTTGTCTTTACTTACATGCAATTGACTTTGAGAGTCTACATCAATAGAAAATTCGCCCTGTGCGTTGGTTTTTACACCTTGGTCTTTACCATGTACGTGTACAGCTGCGTTTTCAATAGGTTGGTTTTTATCGTCTGTTATTTTACCGGTAACGGTAGCAGCAAGTGCTGAATGAGAACATAAAACAGAAAAAACTGCAGAGGAAATTAATGTTAACTTTGTCATTATCTTAAAGGTTCGCGGTTACTATGTTGTGATATAATATAACACTGCGTTTTTGACTTATCAACAATGTTATACTATAGCTTAATGTTTTTCGATGAATAAACACGCAAATAAGATAAGCTGTTTAAGAGCGGCTATCAAGCATAATTATATTAAGCTTATGTTGTGCTCTAGTTTGGTTTTTTACATCGATAGGTTCTATCATTTCGCATTCATCACGTATCATTTCTGAGACCAGGCTTGGATAATGGCGGCAATCTTCTGGCCTATCTAGGTAAATGCTACAGGTATACATTGTTTTATGAGAGGGCTCTTTTTTGGGCGCTATTTCTAAAAAGGGGCAAGTG
Organism: Pseudoalteromonas sp. GABNS16E; assembly: GCF_028598715.1. NCBI lineage: Bacteria > Pseudomonadati > Pseudomonadota > Gammaproteobacteria > Alteromonadales > Pseudoalteromonadaceae > Pseudoalteromonas > Pseudoalteromonas sp. GABNS16E. The sequence continues at coordinate 80,359 of NZ_JAQREZ010000010.1, read as the reverse complement.
GAGAGTCGCAATTGCGTTTTTGGATCAAACCAAATTTCATCATCTTTAACATATTGATAAATCTCTGGGTTAAACAGTGCCCACATTTCAATTTCTTTTACGGTTGCACTTAAATCGCCCCCACCGTATTTAATACAGCATTTACCGCATTGGTTGCACTCTTTCATTTTTAGCCAGTATATTAGGTGTCCATTTGTTTTTCAGTGTATCACTGTAACTAACGTGGATTACTTTTTTATATATAATTTTAAAACCACACTTTTAATTCCAACCCGCTATCTATTATTAATGTATTATTACACCTAAATAATTAGCCGTTCTAATAAGATTAGGACGCCTCTAAATAGTTAGTTTAGTGACCAGTTAAGGATAGTTCCTGATGATGAACACCAAAGTATATAAAGCAGTACATGATTTAGCAGAGCAACTGATGGAAGCTGCAAATAGAAACGACCGTAAAAGGTTTGAATTATTATTTTCTCGGCTCAAAGCTATTTGTGAAGAAAACGAGAATACTTCAAAAGATCACCCTGTACAGTGGGAAACCTTAGCTGACTTTACCGAAGAACTTGAAGAGGCAATTACCACGTATGAAAAAGCGCTACAGAAGTCGGTTGCGATTAATAACAAAGATCATATGTCATCGGTTGCTTATTCAATGGCCACTCTACAAATAGAGCTTGGACAAAAAAATGAAGCGATTAAAAGCCTAAAAAATGCCAAGGTAAGCGCTAATAAAATTGAAGATAAAGCGCTTAAAGCTGAAATTCATGATTTACTTGAGTCAATCACTGAAGAAGAAGGTTAATTAAGCCTAGTTAGTCGCGATTTTAATGAGGTTTGGAATATGGATATATTAACCGCAATCGAGCAATGGATTGATGAGGTAAATCATAAATATAAATACAAACGGGTGTGCTGTACTCAATTTGCAGCACAGTTTGCAGGTTTTTACCCAACTGAATTTTTGGAAAATGCCTTTTATGTTGTAATCGATGAAATACCCAAGCCCGATTTTGCTGCTTTACGTGCCATGGGGCTGGGTGATTTTATTGATATGAAAGTAAGTGGCATAACTTATAAAAATACTTACTACTTGTTGCCGACAAGTGTTGATAACTTGCGCGTACATTTTCATGAATTAGTGCATGTATTGCAGTGGCAAAATCTTGGTGCTTTAGCCTTTATAGAGCGCTATATGAATGAAATTAAGCACTTTGGTTATCACAATGCACCGCTTGAAATTATGGCTTATTCGCTCGATACTCACTTTATAAGTTCAGGCGAGAAAATAAATGTGCCTGAGTATGTACTGGATGCATTATAAATTTTTTTACAAGAAACAGAATATGGCTAATGTATGGTTATATTTTAGTGTATTAGCGCCTTTTAGTGCGTTAGCAAATTCATTTGAAGAAGACATAACTGCTGCATTAATACAGCGAACAACACACCAAGTTACGTATGATGGGAGTTATCGTTCAATAAGTTACCCAGGTGGTGACGTGCCAAGTAATATTGGGGTGTGTACCGATGTGATTATTCGTGCTTATCGCCAGTTAGGTATAGATTTACAATAGTTAGTACACGAAGACATGCGTGACAATTTTACTCTATACCCCTCAAAGCGTATTTGGGGACTGACCAAACCCGATAAAAATATAGACCACCGCAGAGTGCCTAACTTACAAACCTACTTTAAAAGACAGGGTCGTGCGTTAGTATTATCTGATAGCCCTGAAGAGTATAAAACAGGTGATACAGTGACTTGGATGTTACCGGGTAACCTGCCACATATAGGGATGGTAGTTAATGAGCGTTCAGTACAAACTGGCAATCCATTAATTGTACATAACATTGGGCGTGGGGCAGAAAAAACCGATATGCTTTTTGATTATAAAATCACGGGGCACAACCGGTTTGAACCACAGTATTTGAATAAAACGCAGTAAATTTATTTTAAATTAATACTTATATTACCGTTTGGCTTACAGCAGCACAGCAGTATTTCTCCCTCGCGTACAAACGCTAAAGGCTCTTCGTTATAGTGCACTTGGCCAGAGACTAACGTGGCTCTGCACGCGCCACAATAGCCTTCGCGGCATTGATACGCTACGTCTATTTTTTGGTTTTCTAAGCAATGTAAAACAGAAGGGCAGCCAGTGCTAAATTCTATACACTGGCTGTTATCTGCAAGCGTTATACTTGCAGTGGGTTTGTCACTCATTATAAATCAAAGTCACCAAATTCTGAGGCATCTACTTGTGAGTCAATTTGACCTACAAGGTATGAGCTAATTTCAGCTTCTTGCGGTGCAACTTGCACGTTGTCAGACACAAGCCATGAGTTGATCCATGGAATCGGGTTACTGTTGTTTTCAAATTGCGCAGGCAGGCCAATGGCGGTCATACGTGCGTTGGTAATGTATTCAACATACTGACATAAAATGTGTTTGTTTAAACCAATCATAGAGCCATCTTTGAATAAGTACTCTGCCCATTCTTTTTCTTGCTCTGCGGCTTCAACAAACATTTTAATGGCTTCTTCACGGCACTGGGCAGCAACAATCGCCATTTCAGGGTCGTCTTTACCATCTTGCATAATGTTTAAAATATGCTGAGTACCCGACAGGTGAAGTGCTTCATCACGTGCTATTAGCTTGATGATTTTAGCGTTACCTTCCATTAATTCACGCTCAGCAAAGGCAAACGAACACGCAAAGCTGACATAAAAACGAATGGCTTCAAGAATATTTACCGACATCATGGCAAGGTAAAGTTTCTTTTTAAGATCAAATAAGCTAATCACAACGTTTTGACCGTTAATTTCGTGCTTGCCTTCGCCATACAGGTTATAAAGCGACACGCCATTGATTAAATCATCGTAGTAGGTGGTTACCGCATCAGCACGTTCGCTAATTTTTTCGTTACTAACTATGTCATCAAAAATAAGTTCTGGTGACTGTGTAACGTTACGAATAATGTGGGTGTAAGAGCGACTGTGAATAGTTTCACTAAATGCCCACGTTTCTATCCATGTTTCTAGCTCAGGAATAGACACAATAGGGAGTAGAGCAACGTTTGGCGAGCGGCCTTGTACACTATCAAGCAGCGTTTGATATTTTAAGTTACTTAAAAATATGTGCTTTTCGTGCTCTGGTAATGCTTGAAAGTCTAAACGGTCTTTACTTACGTCTACTTCTTCTGGACGCCAAAAAAACGAAAGTTGCTTTTCAATCAATTTTTCAAAAATAGGGTATTTTTGTTGATCGTAACGCGAAACGTTAACGGTTTGGCCAAAAAACATCGGCTCTTGCATTTGATCATTGTGGTTACGACTAAAAGTAGTATAAGACATGTCTATCACTCAAAAAACTATCACTAAAACTATCAGGACAAAGCGGGCAAAGAGCCCGCTTTAAGTTTAACTATTAAATTTTACACGCGCCGCCTGCACAATCATCATCTTCCACTTCTGGAGTGTCGTCTTGTGCATCTGATGCGCCATCGCGGGTGTTATGGTAGTAAAGTGTTTTAACACCAAGCTTGTATGCACCTAGTAAGTCTTTTAATAAGACTTTCATAGGTACTTTACCGCCTTCGTATTTGTTTGGATCATAATTGGTATTGGCCGAAATAGTTTGGTCAATAAACTTTTGCATTATGCCCACTAACTGTAAGTAACCATCGTTTGATGGAATATCCCACAGTAGCTCGTAGTTATCTTTTAAGCGTTCGTACTCAGGAACTACTTGTTTTAAAATACCGTCTTTACTTGCTTTAACGCTAATGTGACCACGTGGTGGCTCAATACCGTTAGTTGCGTTAGAGATTTGCGACGATGTTTCTGAAGGCATTAATGCGCTAAGTGTTGAGTTACGCATGCCGTGCTCTTTAATGCTGGCACGTAACGAATCCCAATCTAAGTGCAGTGGCTCATCACAAATTTTATCTAAGTCACGTTTGTACGTATCAGTTGGCATAATACCTTGAGAGTACGTTGTTTCGTTAAACTTAGGACACGCGCCACGCTCTTTAGCCAGCTCGTTTGATGCCTTCATTAAGTAGTATTGAATTGCTTCAAACGTTTTGTGAGTCAGTGCATTAGCACTGCCATCAGAGTAACGCTTACCATTTTTAGCAAGGTAGTACGCGTAGTTAATTACGCCTATTCCTAACGTACGACGGCCCATAGTGGCATTACGTGCAGCCGGTACTGGGTAGTCTTGGAAATCAAGTAGGTTATCAAGTGCACGTACTGCAAGTTCTGCAAGCTCTTCAAGTTCATCAAGTGACTCAATAGCGCCTAGGTTAAATGCAGATAGCGTACAAAGTGCAATTTCGCCTTCTTCATCGTTTACGTTATTTAACGGCTTAGTTGGCAATGCAATTTCTAAACATAAGTTCGATTGGCGAATTGGCGCAACTTTAGAGATAAACGGGCTGTGCGTATTACAGTGATCCACATTTTGTAAATAAATACGACCTGTGCTGGCACGCTCTTGTGCGAACATTGAGAAAAGCTCAATCGCTTTAATACGCTTTTTACGAATTGACTCGTCTTGCTCGTATTTTACGTATAACGCATCAAACTCGTCTTGGTCTTCAAAGAATGCATCGTAAAGGCCAGGCACATCTGATGGGCTAAATAACGTAATGTAGTCGTCTTTAATTAAACGAGAGTACATTAGTTTATTAAACTGTACGCCGTAATCTAAATGACGAACACGGTTATCATCAACACCACGGTTATTTTTAAGTACCAGTAGGTTTTCTACTTCTAAATGCCAAAGCGGGTAGAATAACGTTGCAGCACCGCCACGTACACCACCTTGCGAGCAGCTTTTAACCGCTGTTTGAAAGTGCTTATAAAAAGGAATACAACCTGTGTGGTACGCCTCGCCGTTACGGATATGGCTACCTAATGCACGAATACGGCCGGCGTTAATACCAATACCTGCACGTTGGGAAACGTACTTAACAATGGCAGATGATGTGGCGTTAATTGAATCAAGGCTGTCACCACATTCAATAAGTACACACGAGCTAAACTGACGCGTAGGGGTACGCACACCCGACATAATTGGCGTAGGTAAAGAGATTTTAAACGTTGATACTGCATCGTAAAAACGTTTGATGTAGTCAATACGCGTTTCGCGCGGGTAGTCAGAGAATAAACTCGCAGCCACTAAGATATATAAAAACTGGGCGCTTTCGTAAATCTCACCCGTTACGCGGTTTTGTACCAGGTATTTACCTTCAAGCTGCTTTACTGCTGCGTAGCTAAAGTTAAGATCGCGCGAATGATCAAGATAAGCATCTAGCTCATCAAGCTCTTGCTCTGTGTAATCAACGAGTAAGTGAGCGTCGTAGCGTTTGTCTTCAACCATTTTTGTAACATGGTCAAATAAACGTGGAGGCTCAAACTGGCCATACGCTTTTTTACGTAAGTGGAATACAGCTAAGCGGGCAGCTAAGTACTGGTAGTCAGGCGACTCTTTTGAAATTTGATCGGCTGCTGCTTTAATGATGGTTTCGTGAATATCTTTTGTACGAATACCGTCGTAAAATTGAATGTGTGACTTTAATTCAACCTGTGAAACCGATACGTTGTTTAAACCTTCGGCGGCCCATTCAATAACGCGATGGATCTTATCAAGATCTAAAGGCTCTTTACGCCCGTCACGCTTGCTTACAGATAACTGTTGGTTCATAGCTTTGCCTGTATTCCTTGGGAATTGTGTATTTTGACCAATGCTTTATACCTCGCCAAAGCAAGGTACGTATTCATTTATTATAAGTTTCACCGTATTGGCGAATTTAATTGAATAACATTTGGCCACAATATCTGGTGTTGTTCAATTTAGAGATCACAAGATAGTGTGGTCTGAGCTGATTTGCAAGGGACATAATTGCCCCTATTTGTGGATAACTTTGGGATAACGTATTTGTGTTAGTAGTCACTCACCTTCGAACAATCATTTAAGTTGAAATAGCTAAAAATCAACTAATGATCTGCTAAATTTACGCATTTTGAAAATAAATTTCGACTGCTTTTTTTATCATCAAGCTTTGCATAAAAACTAACACAATCACAATATATAGTGTTTAAAAATTTACATGGCACTATATATGGTTAAAAGCATCAATGGGGCTGTGCCAGTTAAAATCGGCTTCCCAGCCCTTGGCCTCATCAATACTTGGTATATAGCCCCAAAGCGCTGTTGCTGTGTGCATACCTGCGGCTTTACCTGCTTCTATATCACGTTGAGCATCACCTATGTATAAACAACGTTTAGGATCTACGTTCATCAGTTTTGTACAGTGTAGTAAGGGTAAAGGTGATGGTTTAGCCTCGGTGAGGGTATCGCCACTGATCACAACGTGTGCATTTTTTAAAGCGGGTATAGCAGCTACTAATGGATCGGTTAAAAACCCGGGCTTATTAGTCATTATTCCCCATTTTATACCTTGGTTCTCAAGGGCTATGAGTAATGATTCTATGCCTTCAAAGCAGCGGGTGTGTGTCGCTAGGTTTTGGCTGTAGTGGCTGACTAACTGTTTTATACGTTCAGTTTGAGGTTGCGATGCCCATTGCGCTTTAAAGCCAAGTTCAAGCAATGCGCCGGCGCCATTAGACGCTACTTTTCTATACGCTTCAGGCGTAACTTGCGCAACACCTTCACTTTTAAGTACAGCATTTAAAGCAGCACCTAAATCGTCTGCCGTATCAAGCAAGGTGCCATCTAAATCAAATAAGAAAGCGTCGTACTCAAAAGGAGTTAAGGGGGTATGAGAGCTAGCCATTATGCTAACTTCTCAAAATGAAGAATATAATTAACACTCACATCTGTATTTAATGAATACTGCTTAGAAAGCGGGTTGTAGCCCAGGCCAGCACTGGCACGTACTTTTAAACCGGCTTGTTCAGCCCATGCAATAAGTTGTGCAGGTTTGATAAATTTGTTGTGATCGTGTGTGCCCTCAGGCACCATTTTTAACAGCTTTTCAGCACCTACAATAGCAAACAAGTAAGCTTTAGGCGTTTTATTTAGGGTTGAGAAAAAAACATCAGCCCCCGGCTTGGCAAGCTCTGCGACTGCATGAATAATAGAAGCAGGGTCAGGTACGTGCTCTAGCATTTCCATACAGGTTATTACATCAAAGCGAGCAGGGTGCTGGGTTGCAAATTCTTCTGCAGGTACTTTTATATAGTCAACATTTACACCGGTTTCTAGGCTATGAAGCTTTGCCACGGTGAGTGGCTCTTGGCCCATGTCTATACCGGTTACGTGTGCGCCCATGCGTGCCATGCTTTCGCTAAGAATGCCGCCACCACAGCCTACATCGAGTGTTTCTTTATCAAATAAGCCTTGGGTTTTGTTAGCCACAAAGTCTAATCGTAATGGGTTAATTTCGTGAAGAGGTTTAAACTCTCCGTCTTGGTCCCACCATCGCTCTGCAATGGCTTCAAATTTTGCTATTTCTGCGTTATCTACATTTTGATGTTCGGTCATAAAATACTTCCTCGTCAATCTGAGGCCATTATATAGGGCTAAATTGATAAATCGCAAAGTTTTGCGCCTGTAAATTTAAATTAATTGTGATAGCATGGTCGCTTAGAAATAATAACAAATACTCTTGGCGCCTAATACCGGGTTGCTAAGAGCTGATACTGAAGGAATGTGATATCAAATGACTGATCTCGCCAATGAAATTCTGCCAGTCAATATTGAAGACGAGTTAAAAAACTCCTACCTTGATTACGCAATGAGCGTAATTGTAGGACGTGCATTACCAGACGTACGTGATGGTTTAAAACCTGTTCACCGCCGCGTTTTGTTTGCAATGAACGAGCTTAGTAATGACTGGAATAAGCCTTACAAAAAATCGGCCCGTGTGGTCGGTGACGTAATCGGTAAATACCACCCACACGGCGACAGTGCAGTTTATGACACCATCGTGCGTATGGCACAGCCATTCTCACTACGTTATATGCTTGTAGATGGCCAAGGTAACTTCGGTTCGGTTGATGGTGATTCAGCAGCGGCAATGCGTTATACAGAAGTACGTATGGCAAAAATGTCGCATGAGTTATTAGCCGATCTTGAAAAAGAAACGGTTGATTTCGTTCCTAACTACGACGGTACCGAACAAATTCCTGACGTTTTACCAACCAAAGTGCCTAACTTACTTGTTAACGGTTCATCGGGTATTGCGGTAGGTATGGCAACAAACATTCCACCACATAACTTAACTGAAGTGGTTAATGGTTGTTTAGCGCTTATTCAAAACCCTGATTTAACGATTCATGAATTAATGGATTACATTCCGGGTCCTGATTTCCCAACGGCTGCCATTATTAATGGTAAAAAAGGCATTGAAGATGCTTATTTAACCGGCCGTGGTAAAGTGTACATGCGTGCACGTGCCGACATCGAAACCGATGAAAAAACAGGCCGCGAAACCATTATCGTGCACGAAATTCCTTATCAGGTTAACAAAGCACGCTTAATTGAAAAAATTGCTGAGCTTGTTAAAGATAAAAAAATTGAAGGCATTAGCGCACTACGTGATGAATCAGATAAAGACGGTATGCGTATCGTTATTGAGATCAAACGTGGTGATGTAGGTGAAGTTATCCTCAACAACTTATATTCACAAACTCAGTTACAAACTGTGTTTGGTATGAATATGGTTGCATTAATTAATAACCAACCTAAGTGTTTCAACTTAAAAGAAATGCTTGAAGAGTTTGTTATTCACCGCCGTGAAGTGGTTACACGCCGTACCGTATTTGATTTACGTAAAGCGCGCGACCGTGCTCATACCCTTGAAGGTTTAGCAATTGCGCTTGCCAACATCGACCCAATTATTGAGCTTATTCGTAAATCGCCAACCCCAGCTGAGGCTAAAGTAGCCTTAACAGCTCGCCCTTGGGATTTAGGTAACGTACAAGCTATGCTTGAAAAAGCAGGCGAAGACAACGTAGCACGCCCAGATTGGCTGGCAAGTGAGCTGGGTATTCGCGATGGTCAGTACTATATTTCTGAGCAGCAAGCACAAGCAATTCTTGATTTACGTTTACACAAACTAACCGGTCTTGAGCATGAAAAAATCTTAGCAGAGTACCAATCGCTGTTAGATTTAATTGCTGAGCTACTACACATTTTAGGTAGCCCTGAGCGTTTAATGGAAGTTATTCGTGATGAGTTAGTAGAAATTAAAGAGCAATATGGTGATGAGCGTCGTACAGAAATTAACGCGGCAGCGCACGATATTAGCCTTGAAGATTTAATTAACGAAGAAGATGTTGTTGTGACCCTGTCGCACGAAGGTTACGTTAAGTATCAGGCATTGTCTGATTACGAAGCGCAGCGCCGTGGTGGTAAAGGTAAGTCAGCAACGAAGATGAAAGATGAAGATTTCATTGAGCGTCTTTTAGTGGCTAATACCCACGATACCATTTTATGTTTCTCTACTGCGGGTCGTTTGTACTGGCTTAAAGTATACCAGTTACCACTGGCTAGTCGCGCCGCTCGCGGTAAGCCAATTGTTAACTTACTGCCACTTGAAGATGATGAGCGCATTACTGCTATCTTACCTGTACGCGAGTACGAAGAAGATAAATACATTTTCATGGCAACTGCATTTGGTACTGTGAAGAAAACACCACTAACGGCATACAGCCGTCAACGTGCAAGCGGTATTATTGCGGTAAACCTTAACGAAGGCGATAGCCTAATTGGGGTTGATATTACCGACGGTAGTAACGAAATTATGTTGTTTACTGATGCAGGTAAAGTGGTACGCTTTAAAGAAGCGGAAGAGTCTGCGGTTGTTGATGAAAACGGCAACCCGGTACTTGACGAAGAAGGCAACCCTGAAATTCGTTTCAAAGGTGTTCGCCCTATGGGTCGTACTGCTACCGGTGTTCGTGGTATTAAGATGGCCGACGATCAACGCGTAGTGTCGTTAATTGTGCCTAAGTCTGACGGTGCTATTTTAACTGTGACTGAAAATGGTTACGGTAAACGTACTCAACTTGAAGATTACCCATCTAAGAGCCGTGCAACACAAGGTGTTGTATCTATTAAGGTGAGTGAGCGTAATGGCGCAGTAGTTGGCGCTGTACAAGTTGACGACAACGACGAAATAATGATTATTTCAAACCGTGGTACGCTAGTACGTACCCGCGTTAATGAAGTATCGACGGTTGGACGTAACACCCAAGGTGTTATTTTGATCAGAACTATTGACGAAGAGCAAGTAGTTGGTTTACAACGTATCGAAGAGATTGAAGTTACAGACAGTGACTTAGTTGATATTGAAGACGTTGAAACGGTTGATACAGTAAATGAAGAAGCAACGGATGATAATCCACCTTCTGAATAACTGAAATTGAAAAAGCGGCTAAGGCCGCTTTTTTTAATCATGTTGAAAAAAATTAATAATCCTTTTTTGTTTATCAAAAGAGTTTAAATTACTGGAATGAGGCAAAGGTAATGAGTAAATATAATTTTTGTGCGGGGCCAGCTATGCTTCCACAAGCTGTTATGCAAAAAGCACAAAAAGAATTTTTAGACTGGCAAGACTTAGGCGTATCTGTGATGGAAATAAGCCATCGTAGTAAAGATTTTTTAACGCTTACCGCAAAATGCGAAGCCAGCCTTCGTCGTTTAATGAACATTAGCGATGAATTTGAAGTGTTATTTATGCACGGTGGTGGCCGCGGTCAATTTAGTGCTGTGCCTTTAAATTTACATCAAAATGGTAAAACAGCGGTTTACTGCGAGAACGGCGTTTGGTCTAAAAGTGCTACTGACGAAGCTAATAAATTTACTCAAACCCATTCAATCAACGTTAGAAATGACGCAAACGGGCTGTTTTCTATAAAAGAAGTGGCGCAGTGGGACTTACCTGCAGATGCATCTTACATTCACTACTGTCCAAATGAAACGGTAGACGGATTAGAGATTTTTGATGTGCCTAGTCACCCAACAGCGCCTATTATTGCTGATATGTCGTCGACTATTTTGTCGCGCGAAATTGACGTAAATAAATTTGATTTAATTTATGCTGGTGCACAAAAAAATATAGGTCCATCAGGTATAGCTATTGTTATTGTTCGCAAAACATTACTTGAGCGTGAAGGTTTAGCTAAACCTGGCATTTTAGATTACGCACTTGAAGCAAAACAAGGCAGCATGTTTAATACACCGCCTACTTTTGCATGGTATTTAGCGGCCGAAGTATTTGAATGGCTTGAGAAAAACGGTGGCGTTAAGGCAATGGAAGCACAAAATATTGCTAAAGCTAAGCTGCTTTATGACTTTATTGATGAATCGCCTTTTTATACTAATAAAGTAGCGACGCATTGTCGTTCGCGTATGAATGTACCGTTTTGGCTAAACGATGAAAGCTTAAACGAAAAGTTTGTAACGCAATCTAAAGAAGCCGGCTTACTTGCCCTAGAAGGACACCGAATTGTAGGCGGTATGCGCGCAAGTATTTATAACGCAATGCCACTTGCAGGTGTGCAAGCCTTGGTTGACTTTATGGCGGCATTTGCACAGGAGCACAGCTAATGGAACAACTTCGTTTAGAGCCTATTTCTCGTGTAAATGGCAGTGTTACCTTACCAGGGTCTAAAAGCCTATCAAACCGTATTTTATTATTAGCAGCGCTGGCTCAAGGGACTACCGTTGTTGAAAACCTGCTAGATAGCGATGATATTCGCCATATGTTGGGTGCATTAAAACTACTAGGTGTTAACGTAACGCTTAATGATGATCGCACTGTGGCAACCGTAGAAGGGGTTGGCGGTGTATTTAAAACCCCAAGTGAACCTTTATTTTTAGGCAATGCAGGTACTGCTTATCGTCCTTTAACCGCGGTACTCGCAGCTGTAGCTGGGGAGTATGAGCTTATAGGTGAGCCGCGCATGGAAGAGCGCCCAATAGGGCACTTGGTCGATGCGCTACAAGCACTTGGCGGCGATATTACCTACACAAAACATAAAGACTACCCACCACTAAAAATAATTGGTGGGCAAATTAAAGGCGGTACTGTTGAAATTGATGGCAGTATTTCTAGCCAATTTTTAACAGCACTGCTAATGGCTGCCCCTTTATTTAGTGGTGATACGCAAATTACCATTAAGGGTACTTTGGTCTCTAAGCCTTACATTGATATAACGTTAGATGTAATGGCCCGTTTTGGGGTAACTGTTGAGCACAGCGACTATACAACATTTAAAGTTAAAGGCGGCCAACAATATCAATCACTAGAGCGTATTATGGTGGAGGGGGATGCATCATCAGCGTCTTACTTTGTTGCGGCAGCGGCTATTGCCGGTGGCGAAATTGAAATTAAAGGCGTGGGCGCTAAATCAGTTCAAGGTGATATTGGTTTTGCTAAAGTGATGGAACAAGTAGGCGCTGAAATAAAATGGTATGACGAGCGTTTAGTTGTTCGTAAAGGTGAATTAAAAGGTGTAGATATTGACGCTAACGCTATCCCTGATGCGGCAATGACACTTGCTACAGTTGCTTTATTTGCTAAAGGGCCTACGGCTATTCGCAATATTTATAACTGGCGTGTAAAAGAAACCGACCGTTTATATGCTATGGCAACTGAACTTCGTAAAGTGGGTGCCGAGGTTGTAGAGGGTGAAGATTTTATCGAAATTACACCACCGAGTGCATTCAATGATGTGGCTATAGATACGTATGACGATCACCGTATAGCAATGTGTTTTGCAATGGTTGCCGTAGGCGGAAAGCCTATTACAATCAACGATCCTAAATGTACATATAAAACTTTTCCAACCTTTTTCAAGGTTTTAGCATCAGTGAGTGAGTAGGCTTTTTATAAATAATTATAAAAAGTTACACACTAAAGCGGATCTATTTGCAGAAGTGACGTATAATATCGCGGTTTTATTTAGGTGTGCATTGCAGGAGGTTTTAAATGCAGGCGTTATTAATGCCCGTAATCACCGTTGATGGCCCAAGTGGTTCAGGTAAAGGAACAGTTTGTCGCTTGTTAGCCGACAAATTGGGGTGGGATGTATTGGATAGCGGCGCAATTTACCGTGTATTATCCCTTGCCGCACTTCATCACCAAATAGCATTAGACAACGAAGAAGCGCTTGTCCCGCTTGCTGCAAACTTAGATGTGCAGTTTTTGGTTGATAGCCAAACTAATGCTGGAAAAGTTATTTTAGAAGGCGAAGATGTAACCTCGACAATTCGTAATGAAGAGGTTGGGGCAGCTGCTTCAAAAGTGGCTGCATTACCGCGTGTACGTGAAGCGTTACTTCGACGCCAGCGTGCGTTTAAAACCGAACGGGGCTTAATTGCTGATGGCCGAGATATGGGCACCGTGGTTTTTCAAGACGCACCATTGAAAATATATTTAACCGCTAGTGCACAAGAACGCGCGCGCAGACGTTTTGTTGAGTTGAATGAGCGCGGCCTTGATGTTACACTAAGTGGTCTATTACAGGACATTCAAGCTCGTGATGAGCGCGATATGAATCGCACCGTTGCGCCGCTTGTTCCTGCTGATGATGCAATTGAAATAGACACAAGCGAGCTTAACGCTCAGCAAGTGTTTGATAAAGTTATAACTTTAGTAGATATTGCTATCTCACAAGGCAAGCTTCCTAAACGAAGCTAAACACATTTTATGCACCAGCAGGACGCCAGTGCTATTTTAACAACCCCATGCAGCATGGTTGCTTATTGGTATTAATATATGAGACGTATATTCGTATGTCAGAAAATTTTGCGCAGTTATTTGAAGAAAGCTTAAAGGGTTTTGAAGCAGAGCAAGGCTCTATTGTTAAAGGTACAGTAATCTCTATCGAGAATAACATTGTACTTGTAGATGCTGGTCTTAAATCAGAAAGTGCTATCCCTGCAGAGCAGTTCAAAAATGCTGCTGGTGAACTAGAAGTTGCTGTAGGCGACGAAGTAGATGTTGCACTAGATGCAATCGAAGACGGTTTCGGTGAAACTATCCTTTCTCGTGAGAAAGCGAAGCGTCACGAAGCGTGGATCCGTCTTGAGAAAGCATGTGAAGAGCAAGAGACTGTTACTGGTGTTATCAACGGTAAAGTTAAAGGCGGTTTCACAGTTGAAGTTGATTCAATCCGTGCTTTCCTACCTGGTTCACTTGTTGATGTTCGTCCAGTACGTGACACAACTCACCTTGAAGGCAAAGAGCTTGAATTTAAAGTAATCAAGCTTGACCAAAAACGTAACAACGTTGTTGTTTCACGTCGTGCAGTTATCGAATCTGAAAACTCACAAGAACGTGAAGAGCTTCTTGCTAACCTTGTTGAAGGTCAAGAAGTTAAAGGTATCGTTAAGAACCTTACTGACTACGGTGCATTCGTTGACCTTGGTGGTGTTGATGGTCTACTACACATCACTGATATGGCGTGGAAGCGTGTTAAGCACCCTTCAGAAATCGTTAATGTTGGCGACGAAATCGCAGTTAAAGTTCTTAAATTCGACAAAGATAAAACTCGTGTATCTCTAGGCCTTAAACAGCTTGGCGAAGATCCATGGGCAGCTATCGCTGGTCGTTACCCAGAAGGTTCTAAGCTTTCTGGTCGTGTAACTAACCTTACTGATTACGGTTGCTTCGTAGAAATCGAAGAAGGCGTTGAAGGTCTAGTTCACGTTTCTGAAATGGATTGGACTAACAAGAACATCCACCCTTCAAAAGTTGTTTCACTAGGTGACACTGTTGAAGTTATGGTTCTTGAAATCGACGAAGAACGTCGTCGTATTTCTCTTGGTCTTAAGCAATGTATTGCTAATCCTTGGCAGGAATTTGCTCGTCTACAAAACAAAGGCGACCAAGTTACTGGTAAGATCAAATCAATCACTGACTTCGGTATCTTTATCGGTCTTGACGGTGGTATTGATGGTCTTGTACACCTTTCAGACATTTCTTGGAACACGCCTGGCGAAGAAGCTGTACGTGAATTCAAGAAAGGCGACGAAATCACTGCTATCGTATTGCAAGTTGACCCAGAGCGTGAACGTATCTCTCTAGGTGTTAAGCAAATCGAAGCTGACCCGTTCAATAACTACCTTGATGCAAACAAAAAAGGTGCTATTGTTAAAGGTAAAGTGACTGAAGTTGATGCGAAAGGCGCAACTGTAGAGCTTATCGAAGGCGTTGAAGGTTACATCCGTGTAGCTGATATCGCTCAAGAGCGCGTTGAAGATGCAACGACTGTTGCTTCTGTAGGCGACGAAATCGAAGCTAAATACGTTGGCGTTGATCGTAAGAACCGCACTTTAAGCTTATCTGTTAAAGCTCTTTTCGAAGCAGAAGAGAAAGAAGTACTAGAGAAGCTTAAGAAAGAAGAGCCAGTGTTTGAAAACGCAATGGCAGCTGCTTTCGCAAATGCACAAAAAGACTAATTACTAATTAGTTTTTAATTGGAAGGGCAGTTTTGCCCTTCCACTATTCTCTTTAAGGAAACGCTATGACTAAGTCAGAACTGATAGAAACACTTGCCGAACAGCACGCACACGTTCCAGTGAAAGATGTTGAAAATGCAGTAAAAGAAATTCTTGAACAAATGGCCGGCTCATTATCTACTTCAGATCGTATTGAGATCAGAGGTTTTGGTAGTTTCTCTTTGCATTACCGCGCTCCTCGCACAGGTCGTAATCCTAAGACTGGCGATACAGTAGAGCTTGATGGTAAGCATGTACCTCATTTTAAACCAGGCAAAGAATTACGCGACCGCGTAAACGAGAGTATTGCCTAGTTAACCAGTTGGAGTAGTTACTTGTTTAAGGTATTAAAAATTATTCTGGTTGTACTATGCCTATTTTGCGCATTTTTATTGGGTTCTCAAAATCCACAATTAGTACAAATCAATTATATTATTGCCAGTAATACCTTGCCACTCGCTGTAATAATAAGTATCTGCTTTATACTGGGTGTAATAATAGGGTGTTTTATTAGCTTTAAATTGTTTTCTAAATTAAAGTGGCAAAATTACCGCTTAAAAAAACAATTAGCGCCAGAAAAAAATAATAGTAAGCTTATTGCTAATAAAGACACCTAATCATGATTGAGCTTTTGTTTTTACTACTGCCTGTTGCTGCCGGTTATGGCTGGATTATGGGCAAAAATAGTGCAAAAAACCAAGCTCATCAACTCAATCGCCAAATCACTTCTGAATACAGTAAAGGCCTAAAGTTTTTACTAGACAGAGAAGAAGATCAGGGCTTAGAGCATCTAATAAACCTATTAGAAGTGGCTGCTGACTCTGTTGACCACTATTCAACCCTTGCTACCATGTTCCGCCGAAGAGGTGAGCTTGACCGCGCAATAAAAATTCATGAACTCCTTTTAAAACACCCAAGTTTAAATGAACAACAAGCCGCAGCTAGCCGTCTAGAATTAGCCGAAGATTATATTATGGCCGGCTTATTAGACGGTGCAGAAGAGCATTTAGTGTGGCTTGTTAAAGCTGGGCATGAACAAGCACTTGACCCAATTATTACTTTATACTCGCAAACCCGAGAGTGGGAAAAGGGCATTAATATGTTCGAAGCCCATAGTGAGTTATTTGTTAAAGAGCAGCATTTTAAAGCAATTGCTAATTTTTACAGCGAAGCTGCCTTAAGCGAAAATAAACCGCAATTAATGAACAAAGCCATTAGCTTAAATTACAAAGCGGTTCGCCCTTTGTACGAATTAGGGTTATCGGCTTACACAAGTGAAGACTACGTAAAAGCAATTTACTATTGGCGTGAACTCGTTTGCCAATTTACGTTATTTGCGCCTTTGTTTATTGATCAGCTTGCACATAGTTATAAGCAGTTAAATTTAACACATCAGTTTCATGATTTATTATGTGACTTGCTCGATAAAGGTGGGGTGCTAATAAAAATAAAACATTGCCAAGCACTGTTAGAGCAGGGAAATACTAAACAGGCATTTGATTTTTTAACCGACAGCTTAAAACGTCAGCCTACAATTCGAGGTTTTAGCTTTTTACTACAGCTAATGGGTGATAAAAATCCAAATACCAAAGAAGTACTTGATGAAATTGATAAGCTAGTTACGTCGTATATAGCTACAAAACCAGACTTTCAATGCCAACATTGTGGTTTTACAAGCCACACTATTTATTGGAACTGCCCATCTTGTAAACATTGGGAAACCATTGTGCCAAGTAGAGGCCTAGACGGATTTTAATAACCCCCAACTATTTATAACTTTACTGCCATTCATTAGGATAGTTATGTCTTTAGAAGATACAAAAAAAGTTCTTATTGCCCTGGATTACGATTCACAAGACGCGGCTCTTAATTTTGTAAAAAAACTCTCACCAGATACGTGTCGCTTAAAAGTAGGCAAAGAAATGTTTACTTATTTTGGCCCTGCATTCGTTAAACAGTTAATCGATTTAGGCTTTGACGTATTTTTAGATTTAAAATTTCATGATATCCCTAACACAGTGGCAAAAGCGGTCACCGCAGCGGCTAATATGGGCGTTTGGATGGTAAACGTTCATGCATCAGGTGGTTTTGAAATGATGAATAAGGCAAGGCAGGCACTTGAAAAGTTTGGTGATAAAGCACCTTTATTAATAGCAGTGACAGTGCTAACCAGCATGGACGAAGCTGAACTAAAGCGTTTGGGTGTTGAAAAATCAGCGCAAGAACAAGTTATTCATTTAGCTAAATTAACAAAAGAAGCAGGGCTTGATGGCGTAGTATGTTCTGCCCAAGAAGCGAAAGCGCTAAAAGCACAATTAGGTAGCGAGTTTAAGCTAGTTACTCCAGGCATTCGCCCTGCTGGTAGTGATGTGGGTGACCAAAAACGCATTATGACACCTAAGCAAGCTATTGAAGCGGGTAGCGATTACTTAGTGATTGGTAGACCGATCACACAATCGTCAGAACCGGTACAAACTTTAACTGATGTTAATAAATCACTAGTTTAAGTTAACAAAAAGCAATTATTTAGTGCTAAACCCCTTTTATGAATACATTTTTATGCTACATTAGTACTAAGAATGCAGTAAGGGGTTTATTTTGAAGTTAATTTTTGGATCTATTTTAATTGTTGTTGCAGGTTTTTCAGTAAATAAATATGTTTTTTCTAGTAAAGCTTATGATGGAGTAGCGACGATTACTGACTTAGTCGCAAATTACCCTGTCGATTTATTTGAATTTAAGCAAACCATGCATGGCTACGCACACCACTTATGCTATAAAAATGAAGAGCGCTTAACGCGCCAAAACGTAACTACGTCAGATTGTATTTCAAATCACGACGACAAACAAAGTGAATGTGAAAATAAAGTATTTAGGTTGGCGCCACTAAGCTTAGAAACCAAAGCTGAGATACTTGATTATTCAAAGCAATATACAGAATGTACGTTGCCGTATAAGCGTATTATGGGCTAATGCCTATTAGTAATTCCCTAATTATTTTTGAAGGGTAAACCTAGTGTTAGCTTTGTTTAAAAATTTCATTTACGCGAAGGTGAGGGCAGAGAATAGGGCAATATAAGTACCATTAGCGATAATAGCTAAATAACGTTTTTTTATTCATCAAAACGTTTTATCATCTTTGAACAATCATTTAATTAAACTATTTAGAAACGTTTTAACTATAAGCGCCAACATAATGTTAGCGCTTATAAAAAGTGTACAACTATTTTAAGCGGATAGATTTGGCTTCTATGTCTATCAAGCCTTGCTTAAATAAACCACCAATGGCTTTTTTGTAGTTAGCTTTACTGGTTGAAAATACTTTTTTGATAAGCTCAGGATCAGATTTATCACCAATGGCTAGTATGCCGCCTTCGTTTTTAAGCTTTTCCATTATTTTATCGCCAAGTTCACTTACTTTACCCATGCCTGGCTTTTCAAGTATAACGTCGATTTTTCCGTCTTCTCGTACTTTTTGAACAAACCCTTTAAGCTTTTGCCCTACAAATAAGTTTTTAAATACCATGTTGTAAAACACAACCCCAAAGTGAGACTCTTCAATAAGCACTTTGTAGCCAATATCTGTTTTACCAGCAACAATTAAATCAACTTCTTGAAGATGTGTGTACTCAGGCTCATCTTTTGATAAAAAGCGATTAAAGTTGCTTGATGCACAAATACGTTGGCTCGCATTATCTAAATATAAGCGAACTAAATAAGAATGACCTTCTTGCATACGTGGTTTTTGCTCGTTAAATGGAGCTAAAACATCTTTCTCTAGTCCCCAATCTAAAAAAGCGCCAATGCTATTTATTTCTTTAACACGAAGCAGTGCGTATTCACCTACTTGGGCATGGGGTTTTTTTACTGTTGCTGTAGGTAAATTGGCGTTGTCTAAAAAGATAAAAACGCTTATGCTATCGCCAGCTTCAAGTTCATCTTTAATTTCGTGTTTTGGTAAAAACACTTCCCCTAAATCGTGGCCATCAAGGTAAGCACCTTCATTGCTCACTTCTTTTACAAATAAGGTTTGTGTTGTTCCTAGGTAACTCATAATTATTCCTGCTCAGGCTTTTTTTTACGGCGCATTGGTGAATTGCCATCAATGTTCATCGGGGCTTTTATAGGTGCAGCTGGTTTTTTAGGTTTTGCCTTGCGTTTAACTTGCGGCTTTTTCACCTGTGCAACTTTTTTAGTTTTTACAGCGGCTGTTGCAGGCTTTTTCTCTTTTATACCTTTAAATTTAGCTTTAAGGCCATCAACGCTTGCAAAAACCAGCTCGTCGTTCAAAAACGACTTAATTGCTAAGTAGCTTGCCCAGTCTTTAGGGCCTACTAGCGATAATGCATTACCTTTAAATCCGGCGCGACCTGTACGACCTATACGGTGTACATACTCTTCAGCGTGTTTTGGTAAATCAAAATTGATTACGTGCGTTACACTTAATAAGTCCAATCCTCGCGAAGCGACATCAGTGGTGATCAAAATTTTAAAGTTTTCGCGGCTAAACGAGTCCATGATCTCTAGGCGTTTGCTCTGTGTTAAATCGCCAGCTAAAGCCACCGATTTAAAACCTTTTGCATTTAATGCTTCACTTAAACGGCTGGTATCGGCACGAGTTGCTGTAAATATAATACATTGGCCAACATCATCTTGTTTTAAAAAATGCTCAAGTAACGCTTCTTTATGATCAAGGTGATCGGCTAAATAGAGTGTTTGTTTAATATCACTGTGTTGCTCGTTAGCGGCGCTCAGTGTAATTTGTTTTGGCTTTTTTAATAAATTACGCGATAGGGCATCTACTTGAGCGTGATCTAGTGTCGCTGAAAACAACAATGTTTGGCGCAAGCGGTGATTAGCTTGCTCGTTAATCATTTTCAGCTGTTCAGTAAAACCTAAGTCTAAAATACGGTCGGCTTCATCAAAAATTAATAGCTCTAACCCACTTAATTGTAATGAGCGTTTTGTGATGTGATCGGCCAAACGCCCTGGGGTTGCCACAACAAAGTGCGGGTCGTTACGAAGGGCTTTAATTTGATCGTTAAAGTTCTCGCCACCGAGTATTTTTACAGCTTTAATGTTTGTGCCCGCAATTAATAAACGCAATTGCGTAAATACTTGCGTTGCAAGCTCACGGGTTGGTGCAACGATGAGGACACGTGGATCGCGTTTACTGAGCGCTTTTTGTTTCATAACTCGCTGAACAGCAGGTAATAAAAACGCTAATGTTTTGCCCGACCCAGTTTTAGACTGAGCAAAAATGTCATGCCCTGCAAGTGCGGTAGGCACTGCATGTGCTTGAATATCTGTGGGCTGGGTGATCCCTTGATGTGCTAATTGTGTTTCAAGGCGAGTATCAATCCCAAGATCAGTAAAGTGCAAAGTCGTGTTCTCCAATGTGCAACTTAAATTAATGGCCGCATTATAGCTTACACAAGGGTTATGCCGACAGTAAAAACCATTCTAACGCGCTATTTTTTGCAATTAATTATAAAAAGCGTAAAATACGCGCCCCATATGCGCCGGATTTACGATTCGGTAAACGCCACTTAAGGCTATCAAAGCAAAATAGGAAGTAAAATGACTGCTGTTCATAAAGATGATGTAACAAACGAGCACTTTGTAGTGTGTGCAATGTACAAATTTGTAGGTTTGCCAAATTTTGAAGCGCTACGTAAACCCCTTTTAGAAGTGATGGAAGCAAACGAAGTACGCGGTACTTTATTGCTTGCGGCTGAAGGTATTAACGGTACTGTATCAGCTAAGCGCGAAGGAATAGATAACTTACTTGCGTGGTTAGACACACAAGAAAACCTAAAAGACATAGTGACTAAAGAATCATTCGATGATGAATGCCCGTTTTACCGCACTAAAGTAAAGCTAAAAAACGAAATCGTTACTATGGGCGTTGAAGGGGTTGACCCACTAAAAGTAGTGGGAAGCTATGTTAAGCCTAAAGAGTGGAATGCATTAATATCAGACCCTGAAGTGATTTTGATTGATACACGTAACGATTACGAAATTGAAATTGGCACTTTTCAAAATGCAGTCGATCCTAATACCAAAACTTTCCGAGAGTTCCCTCAGTGGGCTAAAGAGAATTTAGACCCAGAAAAACACAAAAAAGTTGCCATGTTTTGTACCGGTGGTATTCGCTGCGAAAAATCAACGGCTTACATGAAAGAGCAAGGGTTTGATGAAGTTTACCACCTTGAAGGCGGTATTTTAAAATACCTAGAAGAAGTGCCAAAAGAAGACACAATGTGGGAAGGCGAGTGTTTTGTTTTTGATAATCGTGTAGCAGTAAATCATGATTTACAAAAAGGCTCTTACGATCAATGTCATGCGTGTCGTATGCCGATTACAGAAGAAGAAAAGCAAAAGCCAGAATACATGGAAGGTGTTTCGTGTCATCACTGTATCGACAATGTAACCGATGAGCAACGTGCTCGTTTTGCTGAGCGTCAAAAGCAAATAGAATTAGCACAAGCACGTGGTGAAGGGCACATTGGTAATGAAGCGCAAGCGGTTTTACAACAACGTAAAGAAGCTAAAAAAGCACAAAAAGAAGCCCAGCGCGGTAAATAATCTTTAACTACCTATTATCTACATAGCCCAGTTTATACTGGGCTTTTTTATTTATATAGCCACTTTTTAGTTTAATCCTGCCTGTATTTGTATAAATGCTTAGTCTTTAGGCGCCTTTTTCAAAGATTAATTGGTATTACCAATTTAATTTCATCTTGTAGTTTTGCTAATTTATCGTTCTATCCTACCTATTGATCAATCAGCTGTTAGACTTCGTAAGGTAATGGAAATAATAATTAATTAAGGTGTTACTTTGAAATCGCAAAACTTTTTAATCGGTGTGCTTAGTTCTCTGCTGTTTTTCAGCCTTCCTGTAATGAGCGCGAACGTTGTTGTACAAAAAATTGCCCTAGAAAGTGCAAAACAACAAGTGCAAGCGGTAGGAAATACAGAGGCAATACATTCGGTTGTAATGTACCCTGCAGTAGGCGATAGAGTAACAGGCGTTTTTTTTAAGCCAGGTGATAAAGTAAAAAAAGGCGATACTTTACTCGAACTTGATTCTCGTAGGCAAAAAGCAGCGCTTGATGAAGCTAAAATTAAACTTGCCGACACCCAGCGAATACTAAAACGATTAGAACAAAGTCAGGCCAAAGGCGCAGTGCCTAAAAGCGATGTTGATGATGCTAAAACCGTTGTAGAGCTTGCCAAAGTCACCCTCATACAGGCTCAAACTGAGCTTGAAGACAGAAAAGTAATTGCGCCGATAAATGGCATTATGGGTTTAACAGATGTTGAGGTAGGCGATAGAATAACTGAGCAAACGCCTATTGCCACAATAGATGACACAACAAGCCTGTACATAAATTTTAACGCACCTGAGTCGGCTATCAGTATGCTGCGTAATAAAAGCAGCTTAACGGTGTTTCCTTGGCAATCAGACACTGCCATTAACGCTGATATTGCCTATTTAGACTCACGCGTAGACCCACAAACTCGTACTTTACGTGTTAAAGCCAAGCTAAATAATGAAAAACAACAATTTTTACCTGGTATGAGCTTTAGAGTACATATTGAAGTGTTAGGCGAGCATTTTGCTGCAGTTCCTGAGGCTGCATTACTGTGGGGGGCAACAGGCCCGTATGTATGGACCAGCGTTGATAAAAAAGCCACACGTGTTGATGTAAAAATAGAGCAGCGCTTGGCGGGGCGATTATTGGTTTCTGGGCCGTTAAATAAAGGCGATACTTTAGTAATTGAAGGGGTACAACGCTTACGTGCAGGCCAAGAGCTAAGCTTTAATTTACCCGCGCAAGATACGCAGGAGTAGGTATGAAACAGCAACCTATGATGCAAGACTTACCCTCAATGGCGATTCGCCGCCCAGTACTTATTGTGGTGCTTAACTTATTAATTATTATTGCAGGTATTGCCGCTATTGCGGGTGTTGAAGTAAGAGAGCTTCCTGATGTAGATAGACCACGTATTACGGTTTCGGCGCCATTTCCTGGTGGCTCGCCTGAGACCGTTGATACCGAAGTAACCAGCAAATTAGAAGGCGCAGTAGCGCGTGTAAGTGGCGTTAAATCAATACGCGCACAAAGTGAAGAGGGAAATGCACGTATTGTGGTCGAATTTAGACCAGGCATAAATTTAGATGACGCTGCGAATGAAACGCGTGAGTCTGTTGCACGTGTAGAGCGAGACCTTCCAGAGGAAGTAGAACGTGTTTCTATTATTAAAGCCGACAACGACGCCGAAGCAGTTGTATCTCTGACTGTTTCAAGTGAAAGTTTATCGCTTGAAGCACTTACCGAGCGCGTAAATGTTGACTTAGCGCCGCAATTTTTAACTATTCCGGGTGTCGCAGATGTTCGCTTAAACGGTGATAGAGAACGCGTATTAAGAGTACGTATAGACCCGCTAAAACTAAGTAGCTTTAATTTAACAGTGCCTGATGTAGCACAAGTGCTTAGCCAAGCGCCGTTTGATGTGCCAGCAGGGAGTTTAAAGTCAAACGATCAGCAAATTATTGTACGTGCCGATGCAACCTCTATTACTCCAGAGCAAGTTGGCGATATTATAATACAAGGCGATACCCGAATTAGTGATATTGCGGCTGTGTATTTTGGCCCTGCCGATCCGCGCTCTATGGTAAGGCTAAACGGTAAGCCCGTTATTGGTATGGAAATTATTCGACAAGCACAATCAAATACAATTGAAATATCAGATGAAGTGCTCAAGCTTATTACAAGCATGCAAACGCGCTTTCCAGAAATGGAATTTACACTTACCTCCGATGACGCACAATTTATAAGAAGCTCAGTAGATGAAGTAATTTACTCTTTATTACTTACAGTACTGTTAGTGGTTGTCACTTTGTGGGTATTTATTGGCTCTTGGCGCGCCACTTTAGTGCCTGCTTTTGCTATTCCTGTTGCTTTAATAGGGTCTTTAGCACTTATTTGGGCACTGGGTTTTTCAATAAATATTTTAACCTTGTTGGCGCTTGTATTAGCCACTGGCTTAATTGTTGATGATGCCATAGTAGTAAGTGAAAATATTCAGCGCCAGCGGGGGCTAGGTTTAGGGCGTCGGGCAGCTGCTGTAATAGGCACGCGCGAAGTGTTTTTTGCTGTTGTAGCAACCACGGCTGTACTTGCCGCTGTATTTATACCTATTGCGTTTTTACCCTCTACTGCGGGTCGCTTATTTAGAGAGTTTGGTGGAGTACTTGCCGGTGCGGTAATTATATCAAGCTTTGTGGCACTTTCATTAGTGCCTGCTCTTACATCCAAATTAAAGTTAAAGCAGGGCGGTTTTCACCCATTTGCTAAACTAGGCCATTGGTTGGGTGGTATTTATACAAAAACAATTCATAAAGTGCTTAACCATGCATGGCTTACGTTTGCGCTCTGTTTATTGGTTGCAGCAGGCTCAGGTGCGTTGTACGCCAGTTTAGACAGCGAGCTTTTACCCACAGAAGACCGAGGTAAAATTCGTATATTTGCACGTGGCCCAGATGGTGTAGGGCTAAACTTTATGGATAGGCAAGCGATAAAAATGGAAGATATTTTACTTCCTTTTGTCGATAGCGGAGAAATTGAGTCTATTTATACTGTGGTAGGTCAATGGGACCCTAATATTGTGTTTATTACTGTGCCATTAAAGCATTGGGATGAGCGCCATTTTAGCCAACAAGAAATTATTAATAAGATACGCCAGCCACTTGGCGATATTCCAGGAGCACCGGCTTACCCAGGTGGGGCTAATAGTTTAAATCTACGTGGTCAAGGGGGAGGCGTTGAAATAGCGTTGCTTGGGCAAGATTATTTGCAAATATTTAAAGCGGCTCAGCAGTTTTCTGCGGCATTAGAAAAAGCCGTTCCTGAGGTGGCACCTGTGCGTATTTCTTATCAGCCATCGCAACCACAACTTAGAGTAAATATAGACAGACGCCGTGCACAAGAGCTCGGTGTATCGCTAGACGACATTGCCATTACTTTGCGCGCAGCAATAAATGGCGACGACGTAGAAGATTTAAACATTGGCGATCAGTCTGTGCCAATTATGCTACAAGCGCAAAACCAAACCATAAACAGTCCAAGTGATTTGGCTAATTTATATATCAGAGCGGGTAATGGTAGTTTAGTACCATTAAGTAGTGTGGCCTATATTTCTGAAGAAGGCGTGGCTGCAGAGCTTGAACGTCATGCCCAGCGCCGCTCAATAGAGCTCAGCATGGAGTTGCCAGAATCGTTAACCATTGCTGTTTTAGTAGAGCAAATAAAAACAGTGTCTGAGCAGTCGTTAGAGCCAGGTATTGCACTTGCGTTTAAAGGCGAAGCGCTAACGTATGAAGAAACATCTAGCGAAGTACTTGTAACTTATGTACTTGCTTTTTTAATTGTATTTTTAGTATTGGCTGCTCAATTTGAAAATGTAAATAGTGCCATTGTGGTTATGATAACCGTTCCCTTTGGTATTACCTCGGCCATATTAGCGCTTTATTTAACCGGCACGTCGTTAAATATTTACTCTCAAATTGGTTTAGTGATGCTGATAGGCTTAATCGCTAAAAACGCAATTTTGCTTGTTGAATTTGCAGACCAATTACGCGATCAAGGTTTAACGGTCAGAAAAGCCGTCGAGCAAGCTGCGCTGGTACGTTTACGCCCAATTACGATGACCCTTATATCAACTCTACTTGGAGCATTGCCGTTAATTCTATCTTCGGGCGCAGGGGCTGAGGCCCGAAATGCAATTGGCTGGGTGGTGTTTGGCGGCTTAGCACTTGCGGTGTTGTTTACGCTTTATCTTACTCCGGTAATTTACTTAGGCTTAGCACGCTTTACCACGCCAAGGGGGGATGAATCTAAGCAGCTCGCACAAGAGCTTGAAAAAATAGACTAACCTTAAAGCCATGCCCAGCAACGTTTTTAAATTAAAAGTCTGCTGGGCGTGGTTATGGCTTGATTGGCACTACTTGTTTGTTAAGATAGCCGCTTAAGCATATACATGCCTTTTTGTGTGGCCACAAGGAATCCCCAATGCAAGCCGAACAAGTTGAAATTGCGCAGTTTTTAGCGCAGCACCCGCCATTTGATGACTTACCGACAAACGCTTTAAACGAGCTTGCGCAACAAGTTGAGGTAGCTTACTACCGCTCGCAAACTGATATTTTAACGTTAGGCCAAGACATCGCTGATTTATTTATAATTCGCAGTGGCTCTGTGGAAATTTATCGTCGTAATAATGAGCTTTATAACCGCTTAGATGTGGGCGGTATTTTTGGCCAAATGGGCTTGTTGATGAATCGTAAAGTGCGCTTTCCTGCAAAGGCACTCGAAGACACCCTAGTGTATTGTATAAATTTTACGCTTTTTAATCGTTTTTGTGACGAGTTTGACGGCTTTGCAGATTATTTTGAAGCCGATGGCAATGTACGCCTTCGCCAAGCGTTAGTTGAGCAAGCCGACAGCAACGATTTAACAACCGCCAAAGTTAAATCGCTCATTCATCGCGATGTGGTAACGCTAAGCACTCAAACCACCATACAAGATGTGGCTAAAGTAATGACAGAAGAAGCGGTTTCCTCTGTGTTAGTTACCGATTTAGACAAACCAATAAGCGACGACCCAGAAGAAGACGATGGGCAAATAGTAGGCATTATTACCGACCGCGATATACGCACAAAAGTGGTAGCCGAAGGCCTAGGGCTTGATGTTACCGCAGATAAAATTATGTCGACTAATCTTGTACTGCTTGATTCAAATGCCTATGTATTTGAAGCCGTCCTTGCCATGCTGCGCGACAACTTACACCACTTACCTGTGGTACAAAAGCGCCGACCCATTGGGGTTATTTCGCTATCCGATATTTTAAGGTACGAGTCGCAAAGTAGTTTACTCTTGGTACGCGGTATTTTAGCGCAGCAAACCATTGAAGATTTAGCACATTACGCGCGCCAGCTGCCCAATGTATTTGTACGTATGGTAAACGAAGATGCTAATTCACATATGATTGGTACGGCAATGGCGGTAATAGGGCGTACTTTTAAACAGCGCTTATTAGTACTGGCTGAAGAAAAATATGGACCGCCGCCAGTACCTTACTGTTTTATAGCGTTAGGCTCTATGGCGCGAGATGAACAACTTATTGTAACAGATCAAGATAACGCACTTATTTTGGATGACAATTACGATGATGAAAAACACAACGAGTACTTTCAAAATATTTCTGATTTTGTGTGTGATGGCTTAGCGCAATGTGGTTATACCTATTGCAGCGGAGAAATTATGGCCTCGTTCAAAAAATGGCGTAAAACACGCTCGCAATGGTTTGATCAATTCTCACAGTGGATAGCCTTACCTAAACCACAAGCACTGCTTAACAGCTCAATATTCTTTGATTTAGATGGGGTGTGGGGTAAAACAAAATGGGCCGACGAGCTTAAAATTTTTATTGCTAAGCAAAGTAAACAAAACCGTGTGTTTTTAGCAAATATGGCCGCCAATGCCCGAAACCGCACACCGCCACTTGGTTTTTTTAAAGGCTTTGTGCTTGAGCATAACGGCCAGCATAAGCGCTCAATGAACTTAAAACGCAGAGGTACCGCGCCGCTTTCTGATGTGATAAGAGTGCATGCACTGGCGATAGGCTCTCGTAAGCAAAATTCGTTTGAACGCCTCGAAGATATTATTGAATCGCGACTGTTACCTGAGGGTAAAGCACAGGATTTACGTGACGCGTTAGAATACATTGCCATGATGCGAATTCGTCATCAAGCATGGCAAATAGAGCAAGAAGAAGAGCCCGATAACGACATAGACCCGCATTTACTTTCGCCGTTTGAGCAACGCAATTTAAAAGAAGCGTTTGCCATACTCGAAAAAGCACAAAGCTACTTAAAGTTTAGCTATTCAGCCAATGCGGGTGTTAAGTAGCGAATGGCTAAGCAATCGTATTTTGACTGGCAGGCTCATTATAAAACACTGGCTAACAACGCTAAAAATGAGCATTTAAAAGCGTTTTATCAGCACGCTTATGGTGATACGCACACGCCCATAAAAGACATTTCGTTTGTGGCTCTTGATTTTGAGACAACCGGTCTAAATAGTGAGGTGGACGATATAGTCAGTATTGGCTTAGTCCCTTTTACAATGCAAAGAGTATATTGCACACATGCTAAGCATTGGGTAGTACAGCCTCGTAAAAGCTTAAGTGAGGAGTCGATTGTTATTCATGGTATTACGCATTCAGAAGTGGATGATGCTCCCGATTTAACCTCTCGACTAGGGCCGCTACTTAATGCACTTAGTGGTAAAGTCGTGGTGGTGCATTATGCAGCGATAGAGCGGCACTTTTTAAACAATGCATTACTTGCGAGAATTAACGAAGGGATCCAGTTTGCATTAGTCGATACCATGGAAATTGAGCAACGAGCACTGCGCGCCCGCCAAGGCTTAATAGGGCGTTTGTTTAATCAAAAGGTAGGCTCACTTAGACTCACAGATTGCCGCAGCCGATATTCTTTACATGCCTATCATAATCACAATGCGCTAACTGATGCATTAGCCACAGCAGAGCTGTTAATTGCACAGCTGCAATACCATTACCGCGATGATACGCCATTGGCTGAATTACTAAGTTAAATTTATTTTAAATTCTAGCGAGTGCAATACAGAGTTAAATTATTAAAAAGCGTTTAGCTTAGCTAATAAAAAACGCCGCATATTATGCGGCGTTTTTTAGATTACTGGCAAGCGACTAATTATTTAACAGCGCGAGGCTCAGTACGTAATCCTAATAATAGGCTTACACACATTAGTAGTAACACTAAAGTAAACGGAAGACCTGTTGAAACAGCACCCGCTTGTAATGCTTGAATCGCCTCTGTACCGCCAATCCATAATAGAGCAGCAGCAATAGAGCCTTCAACCGTAGCCCAAAAGATGCGTTGTGGTACTGGCGCATCCACTTTACCGCCTGCTGTAATTGAGTCGATAACTAATGAACCCGAGTCAGAAGAGGTAATGAAAAACACTAATACTAAAACCACAGCGAGGAACGAAAGCACGCTCGACATAGGCAGTTCGTCTAGCATTTGGAACATCGCCATAGGCACATCGGTTAAACCGTTTACGCCTAAGCTACCAACACCTTGAACAACTTGGTCTATTGCAATGCCGCCGTAAATAGACATCCATAAAATAGTAACCGCAGTAGGAATTAATAATACAGCGATTAAAAACTCTCTAATTGTACGACCACGAGAAACACGCGCAATAAACATACCTACAAACGGTGACCACGAAATCCACCATGCCCAGTAAAATACAGTCCAACCGTGCATCCATGTTTCGTCTTCTCGGCCATGGGGGTTGCTCAGTGGAATAATATTTTCAACATAACCCATAACCGTATTTGGTACGTTACCGATTGCCACAGCAAAACCAACTAAACCAACAAACAGAAGTAAGGCAAATGCAATGAGCATGTTTATATTACTAAGGACCTTTACGCCGCCATCAATGCCGCGTACTACTGAGATAATAGCTAGTAAGGTAACGCCAATAATAACCAATAATTGTGCGCCTACGCCGCCATCAGTACCAAATACATGATTAATACCTGCAGAAGCCTGCTGCGCGCCTAAACCTAACGAGGTTGCAAGGCCAAACAAAGTGGCAAGCACGGCAAGAATATCAATAATATGACCAGGCCAACCCCAAGCTCTGTCGCCTAATAGTGGATAAAAAATTGAACGGATTGATAAAGGAAGACCTTTATTATAAGTAAAAAACGCAAGTGAGAGCGCTACAACGGCATAAATAGCCCACGGGTGAAGACCCCAGTGAAACATGGTTGCACCCATTGCTACTTTTGCAGCCTCTGGCGTATTTGCGGTTACATTAAGTGGGGTTTCGTACCAGCCGGTAAAGTAAGCTACAGGCTCTGCAACACCCCAAAACATTAACCCAATACCCATACCTGCGGCAAATAACATGGCAAGCCATGACATACGCGAGTGCGTTGGTTTAGCACCTTCTCCGCCTAAACGAATATTACCATAGGGCGATACAATTAATGCCAAACAAAATATAACAAAGAAGTTTGCTGCCCACATAAAAAACGCATCAAAGTTATTTATTATATCGAGCTTAATACCATCAAGCGTTGCTTTGGCTGTTTGCGCATCCGAAACGAGAATGGCGACTAAAAAGATGACAATCAAACCGGCACTAATACCAAAAACAGGATTATGTATATCAAATCCCCATTTTTGCACGTTATCTTGACCTACGGTGTAGTCCGTATTATCAATACTATACTTGTCATGATTTTCGCTCATGAATACCTCTTATGTTGTCCTAACAAGCCAGAGAGTTCCGGCATAACACTAAGTTAATTAGCCACAAAGTAAGTTGCATTATTTACAATAAAACTTATTTGAGGACTAACTAAATTAATCGCTGATCATACCCTTAATAGTGTATGAGTTAAATCGTAAATGTAAAACTATTTGGTTATATATGCCTGATTACTTAGCGCTAAAAGCTATTTATCACTAAAAAGATAAGCTATTGTTAATTCAGTGAGTGTTAAAAATTAGTTTGTTATTAAACTAAAATTAAAGCAGCGCCACCAAACTCGTTAAGTCGTTAATACATTAGTCTACGTTTTAAATGGGTAGAGGGTTTGATTTAATCATTATGTAACATGCATAAAGGTAAAATCTGGGGTAGGCTTTATTTAATCGCAAAGAGTGAAAAGGACTAACTTTAATATGCTAAACACGAAAACGAATGAAGCGCACAGTACTGAAAAAATACACGCTCAATTTCAGTCAATTCGCCAACATAGTCTTACACTTATAAAAAACCTCAGCGCAGAAGATTGCCAACTACAAGCAATGGATGATGCAAGCCCAATGAAATGGCACTTAGCTCACACCACGTGGTTTTTTGAAACATTTTTACTTGCTAAGTATCTGCCTAACTACACGCTCTTTGATGAACAATTTAAGGTACTTTTTAACTCCTACTATAACGGCATAGGTGAGCAGTTTAAGCGTGCTAATAGAGGATGTTTATCTCGCCCTAGTTTAGAGGTGGTGTTGCGCTACAGAGCCTATGTTGATAATGCGCTAAACGAGCTGCTTCAATTAGGCACTAACCAAACGCTGTGCAATATTATAGAACTTGGGCTGAATCATGAGCAGCAACATCAAGAGCTCATGCTAATGGATATTAAATATAATTTTTCGGTTAATCCAAGCTTTCCTGCCTACAGCCAAAGCCAAAATGACTTAATAAAGGTGAGTGATTCGCTAGGCACTTTAAAATATACCGAATTTAGCCAAAGCATAACCAATATAGGGGCTGATGCTAAAAACGGTTTTTCGTACGATAACGAACAACCTAAACATCAAGCCCTTATCCATGCGTTTAGTTTTGCTAATCGATTAGTGACTAATAGAGAGTACTTACAATTTATAGAGGCGGGCGGGTATAAAAACCCTTCATTTTGGTTAAGTGATGGCTGGGCTAATATAAACACCGAGCAACTTAGTCACCCTTTATACTGGCAGTATATTGACGGGCAGTGGTTTGAATTTACCCTCTACGGACTGCAGCCTTTAAATTTAGATGCGCCAGTGAGCCATGTAAGTTATTTTGAAGCGGCAGCCTACGCTAATTTTGTAAATGCGCGACTACCTACTGAGTTTGAATGGGAGTATGTAGCGCAGCAGCAAGCACTTAAGCAACAGCAAAACGATTTGCTTACGCCAAGTGTATGTAAAAACCCAGATGTTATCTCGCAGTTAAGCGATACATGCTGGCAGTGGACTAATAGCGCCTATTTACCTTACCCAGGCTTTAAACCCTTTAGCGGAGCCGCAGGGGAATACAATGGTAAATTTATGAATAATCAAATGGTTTTGCGTGGTGGGTGTGTGTTTACCCCAAAAGATCATTTAAGACAGACCTACCGTAACTTTTTTTATCCGCACCAAGCGTGGATGTGCAGCGGCATTAGACTAGCAAAGGACATACTATGAGCCAAGTAACAGCAATTAATCAGCAATCAATCACCGATCTAGACTTTTTAAATGATGTATTACATGGACTTGCTCAACAGCAAAAGTCGCTGCCGTGTAAGTATTTTTACGATGATAAAGGGGCGGCTTTATTCGAGCAAATAACCTCATTGCAAGAGTACTATGT
This sequence comes from Pseudoalteromonas sp. GABNS16E, assembly GCF_028598715.1. Taxonomy (NCBI): domain Bacteria; kingdom Pseudomonadati; phylum Pseudomonadota; class Gammaproteobacteria; order Alteromonadales; family Pseudoalteromonadaceae; genus Pseudoalteromonas; species Pseudoalteromonas sp. GABNS16E. Next base: position 47,617 of record NZ_JAQREZ010000010.1, on the reverse strand, counting down.
TACCCGCACTGAACTTGCCATATTAGAAGATTACTCAAAAGCTATCGCTAATAGACTGCCCGAGAACCTATCAATTATTGAGCCTGGCTGTGGCTCGGGTAAAAAGGTCGCGTATTTACTCGCCCATATGAGCAATGTAAAAACCTTTGTTCCTTTTGAAATATCATCAGAGATGCTTAATTACTCGTTAGCGCATTTATCACCGTTATTTCCGGAGTTGGCCATTACACCATTGCTAGGTGATTTTACCCATAGCCAAATGGTTAAGCAGTTAACAAAAGACACCGCCTTAGACAGCCAAACAAATTTAGTTTATTTTCCAGGCTCTACACTGGGTAACTTTGCGCCAGTAAAAGCCATTGAAATAATGAATAATTTCCACCGTTTATGTGGTGTTGATGGCTATGTATTAATAGGTATTGATTTAGTAAAAGAGCGACAAGTGTTACTTGATGCTTACGATGACAAAACCGGCATTACCGCAGCCTTTAATAAAAACTTGCTCCAGCGTATAAATAACGAGTTAAATGGCACGTTTATTTTAGATAATTTTAAACACGAATCGCGATTTAACGAAGTGCACAGCCGCATTGAAATGCATTTAGTGAGCAAGTGTAATCAAAGCGTGGTCATTAACGATAAGCAAATAGACTTTGTAGCGGGAGAGAGTATTCACACTGAAAACTCGCACAAATATACGCTTGAGTCGTTTAAAAATCTTGCTGCTCAGGCTAATTTATCGCTTGAACAAACATGGCAAGACGAGAAAAGCTACTTTGCACTTTGCCTACTAAGGCCAATGTAATAGCTTAATTTACAACTACCTGATTGCTGCTAAACGTGTAGTTTAGCAGCGCGCCTTTTGGTGACTGCTGTATAAGGGTTACTTTATTTAAACCATATAGTCTAAAAATAAGGGGCGCAATAACCGACACAGCAGAGCCTGTAGCCGTATCTTCATTTACCCCAAATTGCGGCGCAAAATACCTAAAATATGCGCTTGCGCTGTTTTTATTAATACTATGTATTTGCAGTGCAATTACCGCATTGTTATGCACATTTACTAAATGTGTAAAATTAACCTCTAAATGCTTTAAATCAGCCATGTTTTTAAACAGTACAACGGTATAGCCATTTTTATAAGCTGTTGAGTAAGTTGCTTTTATAGAGTGCGAAAACACATCACTAAGGCTGTTAACCTCATCACTCTTTTTAGAATTAATAGCCGCTAGCTGAAGTTGTACCCGGCCTGTAGCTCGCTTGATTTTAAACCGTTCTTTATCGTTTGAAATAAAGTGTGAAGGGCAAAAACCAAAGTGTGCTAATAAACATTTTGCAGCAGCAAGGGTGCCATGGCCGCAGCGCTTAATTTCTGATGTTTGGTTAAACCAGCGAATGTTACATACACGGTGAGAAATTTCATTTTCATTTAAAAAAACGCTAGCAGGGTGCTGCGAGTTTGATGCAATTTTTTGCATTACACGCGTACTTAACCCTTGCGTATAAATAATAATTAACGCACTTGAACCGGCTAAGTTATGCTGTGAACTAGAAAATACAGGAACTGAATAAAGGTGCTTTATATATCGCAACCTAGGCTGTTGTAGCCTACGTTGCGATAAAAGGGCGCGTTTAGCCTTTGCTTGCATACGCGTCGTTGTGAACGCCAGCAGCACGGCCTGAAGGATCAGCATTATTTTGAAATGATGCATCCCATGCAAGTGCTTCAGGGGTTGAACACGCAACCGACTTACCATGTGGTACACATTTAGCTGATGCATCACCTGGGAAGTGTGATTCAAAAATAGAGCGATAGTAATACGCTTCTTTAGAATCTGGCGTGTTAATAGGGTATTTAAACTTAGCATTAGCAAGCTCTTGGTCGCTTACTTGCTCGTTTACAAACTCTTTTAACGTGTCTATCCAGCTGTAGCCAACACCGTCTGAGAATTGCTCTTTTTGACGCCACAGTACTTCTTCAGGCAGGTAGCCATCGAAGCCTTCGCGTAAAATGTGCTTTTCAATTTTGCCATCTTTACACATTTTTGCTTCAGGGTTGATACGCATAGCCACATCAACAAACTCTTTATCAAGAAACGGTACGCGTGCTTCTACGCCCCATGCAGCCATTGACTTATTAGCACGTAAACAGTCAAACATATGCAGCTTTGACACTTTACGGTTTAGCTCTTCATGGAATTCTTGCGCGTTTGGTGCTTTATGGAAGTATAAATAGCCACCAAATAGTTCATCAGCGCCTTCGCCCGATAATACCATTTTAATACCCATAGCTTTAATTTGGCGCGCCATTAAATACATTGGCGTTGAAGCACGGATGGTGGTTACATCGTACGTTTCAATGTGGTAAATAACCTCACGAAGCGCATCAATACCTTCTTGAATGGTAAAGTGAATAGGGTGATGTACTGTGCCAATCATATCCGCTACTTTTTGCGCAGCGGCTAAATCAGGTGAACCCTCAAGCCCAACAGAAAATGAATGCAGCTTAGGCCACCATGCGTCGCTTTCATCGTTATCTTCAATACGTTTAGCGGCAAAACGTTGCGTAATAGCCGAAATAACCGACGAGTCTAAACCGCCCGATAGCAATACGCCATACGGTACATCACACATTAGCTGGCGTTTTACAGCGCTTTCTAGCGCTTCTTTTACGTCTTGTGCTTGTGCACTGTTATCTTTAACTGCATCAAAGGTTTCCCAATCACGCTTATAATAAGGCGTTAGTTCACCATTTTTGCTGTATAGGTAGTGCCCTGGTGGAAACTCTTCAATGTGCTTACAAATTGGTGAAAGCGCTTTAAGCTCTGAGGCAACATAAAAATTACCATGCTCATCGTGGCCAGTATAAAGCGGAATAATACCAATGTGATCGCGGCCAATTAAGTACACATCGTTTTCTTCATCGTATAAACAAAATGCAAAAATACCATTTAAGTCATCTAAAAACTCAGGCCCTTTTTGTTTGTATAACGCTAAAATAACTTCACAGTCTGATTGAGTCTGAAACTCAAAATCAACCTCTAACTCTGCTGCCAGCTCTTTGTGGTTATAAATTTCGCCGTTAACCGCTAAAATATTTGTTTTTTCAGGGTTATATAATGGTTGTGCGCCGCTTGATACACCAACAATGGCTAAGCGTTCATGCACTAAAATCGCTTTTTCAGATGAATACACACCAGACCAATCTGGGCCACGGTGCCTTAGTAGTTTTGACATTTCAATTGCTTGGGTACGCAACTGAGTGGCGTTAGATTTAATATCTAATACACCAAAAATTGAACACATAGTAACTCCTCATTCCTATTATGTGTGCAGCAGGGCAACTTTGCTGTGCTGCGAAACCTTGTTTTATCAGAAATAATTACTCAAGTCACACTGCTTTTACAATTAATTAAGAATAATCTATGCACCAAGTGAAAAGCGCGCGCACCAAATTAGTGCGCCACGCACAAGTGTAGCTATATTTACAACACCTTTGGTGTGTAAAGTGGCGTTAATAAGGCATTTAGTGCAGTATTTGCAAAAACGCACACTGCACAAATGCACCAAGTGTGTGCGAAAATTAAAGCAGAGCTTAAATTGCCTTATTATAATTTTTTGCGTTAGCGTGTTTTAATTTTATGCACTTAATTAACCAAACTACGCATACTTATTGCAAGTTAAGTAGAGCGCCGCTTGTACTTTTATTAGCTCCTTGTAATAGGTTTATTTCTCAGCTTAAAGTTAACTGTATTTAAGCGCCAAGCTGAGCTGATGTAAGTGACCTTTAAGCTTTTGTTTTGCTAAGCTAGCTTGCTCATGGGTTACTTGCTTAAATTCAATAGAGTCACCGGGTCTAAATTGCGCAAATTGATGTAAATCAGCCTCTATTACCGTGCCAAGTAATGGGTAGCCACCGGTTGTTTGAGCGTCGTTAAGTAATACAATAGGCTCACCACTGGGCGGTAATTGAATAGAGCCCAGGCCTGTACCAAGAGAGGCAAGTGAGTGACTATGAGTTAGGGGGCTTTCGTTTGTTAGCCTAAGGCCCATTCTGTTGCTGTTATGGCTTACTTTAAACGCCGTTGAAAAAAACTGTTTAAGTAGCGTATCACCTAATAGTTGCGCATGTGGGCTTGCATGTACCCTAATCACCTTTAGTTTAGGCGGAGTAATAGCGCCGCGCTGTATAAAGCGCGTTATTGGCACGGGCGATGTTTTAATAGGAATCATGTCGCCCTCGCTAAGTGCTTTACCTGCTAAACCACCAAAGAGCGCGTTTAAATCGGTTGATTTTGAGCCCATGATATCTTTAACATCAATGCCACCTTGTACGGCTACATAGGCACGCAAACCAGCGCGGCCAGTATCAAAGCTTAAAGTTTGTTTGGCTCTTACTTGGTAACTCCAGCCAGGGTACAAGGGTGTTTCATCAAGCGCAGCGTTTAAATCAGCACCTTGTAGGGCAATAACAGTATCGGTTTCAAACTGTAACTCGCAAAGGCCTAACGTAACTTCAAGCACAGCTTCATTATCTTTGTTACCCACTAATTTATTGGCAATTATTTGTGCGTAAGGGTCTAAACAACCCGCTTGGCTTACACCTAAATGACGATAACCGCAGCGCCCGCCATCTTGAATTGTAAGTTGTACACCAGGTTTAAGAACTTTTATCACTTTATGCTCCTTGCACTGTGTTTATTGAAACGAACGATAGCGTGTCGCCGGGTTTAAATAAGCAAGGATCTGAGTGTGTGCTATCAAAAAGGGGCGTGTTTGTGTGGCCAATGATATGCCAACCGCCAGGTGTTTCTGCTGGGTAAATGGCAGTTTGCTCTGCGCCTAAAGCAATGGCACCTTTAGGTACTTTGGTACGCGGAGTGTCTCTGCGTGGGATATGCAAGCGTGAATCTAATCCATGTAGGTAAGCAAACCCGGGCTGAAACCCTAAAAATAAAACGTGGTAAGTGGCTTGGCTATGTATTTGAATAATTTGCTGGGGTGTTAAATTAGTTTGTTTGGCAACAAAATCTAAATCTTCTCCTTCATAAGTAGTGTGTATTTTATGGTGAGTGCCTTTAAATGTTGTTGCTTGTACTTTGTCCCATAAATCAGGCAAGGCGTTTTGCCATTTTTCTAAATTACTTGTTGATTTTAAATAAAGCGTTAAAGAGTTCATGCCTGGGACTAAATCAATAAATTCGTTACTTTGCTTTAGCTGCTTAGTGAGTGCCCAAATTTTTTTTTGAGTGTCTAACACATTGTTTTGTTTATGCTGTGTGGCATCTAATAGCAAACTGTTATTTGTTAAAGTAAATACCTGTAAAAATGCAGTCATAATTTAATCTTTTTATACAACGTGCAGCAAAGCTAACATAGTTTTGTCAATTTATTCAGTACCTAGCCATAAGAAAAATAAACGAAAAAGAAATGCAGACTCAAACTGTATTCAAATTTAGCACGTATTTATTTACTGAAATTAAAACAAGGGATGTTGGGTCTTAATTAAAACACGCAGGTATTAAGAGGTATTTATGACATTTTCTCGCTCAGTTTATTTATTAGGCGCCGCTATTACATTTAGCGCCGGCTGTTTTGCTTTATCAACCGAAAAAATAGAGCACAGCAACGTAGAGGCCACAATGCATATAAAAACCATTGTGTTAGGTTCTGGCTGTTTTTGGGGAGCCGAAAAGCGCTACGAAGCACTAGAAGGGGTTATTGATGCAGAGTCGGGGTATGCAGACGGGCACGGCTTTAAAGCAAGCTATAAAAATATCACCGACCAATCTCGCCGGTTTGACGAAAACAACTACGCTGAAGTAGTGCAAGTGATGTACAACAGCAATATCATTTCTTCTAAAGCGCTATTACAAAATTACTTTGAAAGCCATGATCCTACACAATCGAATCGCCAAGGCAATGATATTGGCACGCAGTATCGATCAATTATTCTTACTACCACTAAAGAGCAAGCGCAGCTTGCAGAGCAAGTTAAAGCCGAGTATCAGCCGTTATTAAGTGAAGCCGGTTATGGGGCAATTAAAACAGAAATAAAACCGCTTGAGGGGTTTGTATCTGCTGAGGAGTACCATCAAAATTATTTACAAAAGAACCCAAATGGCTATTGCCCAGATCACGCCACGGGTGTGGTATTTAATAAAACTAAAAAGGCAGATGTAGACAATAACGTTTTACTCACGGGCAAGCAGATTGTGGTACTTGATTCGCGCGAATACTGCCCTTACTGTGAAAAATTTAAAAAAACAGTCGCTAACAATTACAAAGGTTCAATCCCACTGACATTTCGCCATGCTGATGAGCTTAATGGCCTAACTATAAAATCGGCAACTTGGGCAACCCCCACCATTTTGTTTTTAGAAAATGGAAAAGAGGTGTACGCGCGTCAAGGCTATGCAAGCCCCGCTGAATTTTACAAAGCGCTTGGCGCCTTTAAGCTAGGCGATAGTGATGCCTACGAAGTCGCATTTAATGAGCGCACCGACCGACCTTACTGTAAGGAGTATAAAGAATTTAAAAACACTCCCGATGGCGTATTTGTTGATAAATTAAGTGGTGAGCCATTATTTGATACTCGCGATAGATTTAATTCGGGCACGGGGTGGCTGTCGTTTAAACATCCGGTTAAAAATAGTGTTACTAAGCATAAAGATACCAGCTGGGGGATGACTCGAATTGAGCTTAAATCAAAAAGCACAGGTATACATTTAGGGCATTTATTTAAAGGTGAGGGACCAAGAGGCACAGATAGATACTGTATTAATGCTACTGTGTTAGAGTTTATACCTCGTGACAAAAGCTAATTTATAAGAGCGATTAATTCGCTCTTTTATATTTAATAAATCTAAACTTTAATTAACTGTGATTATGATATATAAATTAGTAATCCAAACGATATAAACGGCATTTTACTATCAAATTGATTAACACGTTAGCACTTGTATCAGGGCTTATAACTATAAGCCCTGTATTAGCACAGCCAACCCAAAAATATGTAATAGGTAGAGAATATAGAATACCTACCTTATTACGATGGCAGTGGCACTAGTAAGCGTGATTATTTTGGTTTTAGTAAAGAGTTACTGGAACTATTTGCAAAACAACAAAATATTAAATTTGAATTTTACACTTTGCCTATTCCGCGCCTTTATAAAGAATTTATAGAGCATCACCATGTTGACTTTAAATACCCCGACAACCCTAATTGGCAAGTAAGTTATAAAAATCAGCATCAACAAGATATTAATTACTCTGTGCCTTCATTAGTTACACATACAGGGATAGCGAGCTTAAAGGACAATATTAAACTTGAAGATTGCAAATCACTTGCAAAAGTGCGTGGCTTTACATTGCAAGGGCTTGAAAAGTTAACCTCAATGTCAGGCTTGCAAGTACTCGAAAATGATAACGTTATTGAGATGATTTATTTGCTGCATAAAGAGCGAGTTGATTGTATATATATTTCACACGATGTACTTAAATACAATATAGAAGAATTTTTTGATACTCCCGTCCCTGTGTTTTTTCAGCATCAGTTGCCTGTTGATCACCAAGCATTTATGTTATCGAGCATTAAACACCCACAGCTCGTTAAAAAGTTTAATGTATTTTTAAAAGACAATGAAAATGCCATTGAAGAGCTTAAACAAAAACATAACTTTATAGTTGAATAATACTAAATTTAAGCGAATTGGTATAAAACGGTGGGGCAGGTAATCGTGTTTATAAAACAAAAACGGCCCATATAAGGTCACCACCTCACATGAACCGCTTTTCACACTGACAACATCTTACACACACAATATAAGATTTGGTTTGCTACACAGTAGCTAATTTAGTTATTGCTGCGTGTTGCTGGTGGAATAAAAAACAGTCCAAACCAAGTCACCACCTAACTTGAACTGCTTTTTCACACTGACAACATCTTACACACACAATATAAGATTTGGTTTGCTACACAGTAGCTAATTACGTTATTGCTGCGTGCTGCTGGTGGAATAAAAAACAGTCCAAACCAAGTCACCACCTGACTTGAACTGCTTTTTCACACTGACAACATCTTACACACACAATATAAGATTCTTTTCTTACCTTGTTAGAGCTATCACATCTAAAAAGGTTGCATTTATTTGGTGCAAAACAGTAAATAATGTCTAATTAGTAAAAACGTTTAGCTGTTTGCTTGGGATGAGTTAACTTTAAAATAATCGTAAAAGTCAGACAAACGATAAAAATAAAACCAATAAGTGAAAAAAAGTAAGCTATAGACTTTAGTCTAACATGTTGTGTTATTTTATTGATTTAAAATGATAAATTTTTATAGGTTAGCTTGTAGGGAAAAAACGAATGATTAAATAAAAATATTTAATTAATAATAAATCACTAAACGGTGTTGTTAAGCTTCAGGAAAGTAAAAAAGAAGGAGCTTTACAGTTTACTGTGTGCAGCTTTAGCACTTGCTACGTGCTGCACACATTAAAATTGGCGTAATCAAACCAAAAATGTAAATTGCATTTACTAAGGCAACACTAACCTTGAATGTTGCTAAATGTAGATACAACCCATTTAGCAAATAAATCTAGCGCGGGATTTGGCGAATTAGCTTCATGCTGTACTAAATAGTATTTATCTTTGGTGGTAAGGGGCTGTTGAAATAATTTATAAAGCCATTTTTCATCAAACCAGCTTTGGCTAATAGGCAGCGGTATAAGTGAAATGCCAATGCCCTGTTGCGCTGCACGAGCGACCCCAAACATACTATCGATTTGTATAATTTGCGTAGGCGAAAAGTCATCTATACCCGCTTTTTCAGCCCATTGGTGCCATGCCCACGGCCTTGCTTTGTGAAGGATTAATGGTACTTGGTTTAATGCTTGGCAGTGATCGTCTTTCCACTGTTTTAACAGTTTTTCGTTACACGCAGGTATATATTCAAGATTAAATAGCTCTGTAGTAAGGCCCTCAGTGGGTTTACTTGAGGATAAAACAATCGATAAATCACTGTGACGGGTTAGCTCTTTACGGGTTTTGAGCGTATCCATTTGTAAATTTATATTAGGGTGCTCAGATGTCCACTCACTTAATTTAGGCATAAGTAGTTCACTGGCAAAAAATTCAGGCAGCGTAATGGTTATATTAGTGTTTTGCTGCAATTGACTGAATTCGTTGATGGTGTTTTCAAGCGTATAGATAATAGGCGAAATGGCATCAAAAAAGTTTTTACCCGCAGCCGTTAAACTAATGGATCGGGTTTGGCGTTGAAAGAGTTCAATGCCCAGTTGTTCTTCAAGTTGTTTTATCTGATGGCTTACCGCAGAGGGCGTTAAGTACAGCTCTTTAGCTGCATGTTTAAAACTTAGGCTTTTTGCTGCAAAGCAAAAAGAGCGGAGGCCTCGAATAGGAGTTTGCATGTTTTCCAGAATTGTTTAATTAATTTAAGACGCCTTTAATAGGCAATAATCGAACCAATAATTTAACATAATAATATCAATAGTTTAATTTTAAATATAGCACTAGTTCACAAAAAAGGTGCAGACAATCCACAAATTAGTGCAAATAATCTAAGCGCTTACATTAAAAGCTATTTGTATTATAGATAATATTTACTACAACTGTATTAAAACTGAAAAAAAGTTTATGGCAGGCAAAAAAAATCCCTCTTGCGAGGGATTTTGGGTAACTCAGCGCCATTGGCACTGGGAATGAGGTCGGTACATGGTAAAGCGTTAAAAAACCATTTCTGGTACTTCACCGTCAACAAGTAATTTACCTGCTGTTTTACTAATTATTTCATCAACCGATACGCCCGGAGCGCGCTCGAGTAAATGAAATGCGCCGTCTTTAACTTCAAGTACGGCCAAATCTGTTACTATTTTTTTAACGCAATTAACGCCCGTTAGCGGTAATGTGCAAGACTCTAATAATTTAGAATCACCATGCTTACTGGCATGGGTCATAGTAACAATAATATTCTTTGCCCCAGCGACTAAATCCATTGCGCCCCCCATGCCTTTTATCAGCTTTTTGGGGATCATCCACGAGGCAATGTTGCCGCTTTGGTCTACTTCAAATGCACCCAGAACGGTTAAGTCTACATGACCACCCCGTATCATGGCAAAACTATCTGCACTATTAAATATGGCTGCACCTGTGGCAGCTGTCACGGTTTCTTTACCCGCGTTTATCATATCTGCGTCTAGCTCGGCTTTTGTTGGGTAGGGACCCATACCTAAAAGCCCATTTTCTGACTGTAACATAACTTCAATACCATCAGGTACATAGTTTGCGACGAGTGTCGGAATTCCTATGCCCAAATTAACGTAAAAGCCGTCTTGTAGTTCCTGTGCAACGCGCATTGCAACTTGTTCACGTGATAATGCCATAACCTATGCTCCTGCTTAATCTCGTGTTGTTACACGTTCAATGCGTTTTTCAAAGTCGCCTTTAATAACGCGATTTACAAAAATGCCTGGGGTATGAATTTGGCTTGGCTCAAGTTCACCGGGCTCTACTATTTCTTCTACTTCGGCAACGGTAATCTTACCTGCTGTTGCGGCCATTGGGTTAAAGTTCATGGCAGTGTGCCTAAATACTAAATTACCGTATCGGTCGGCTTTCCACGCTTTTACAATGGCAAACTCACCGGTGATCGACTCTTCTAAAATATAAGGGCGACCGTCAAACTCTTTTACATCTTTACCCTCTGCAACGGGCGTACCGTAACCTGTAGCGGTATAAAATGCAGGAATACCTGCACCACCAGCACGCATTTTTTCAGCCAAGGTACCTTGCGGGGTAAGCTCTACATCTATTTCACCGCTTAGTAATTGCTGCTCAAACAGGGCGTTTTCGCCAACGTATGAGGCAATTACTTTTTTAATTTGTTTATCTTTAAGTAAAATTCCTAATCCAAAGTCATCTACACCACAGTTGTTAGAAACCACGGTTAGCTCTTTGGTGTTCATTGCCTTAATTTGTTTAATTAAGCCCTCAGGAATACCGCATAAGCCAAAGCCGCCAGCAATAACGGTATCGCCGTCTTTTAACCCTGCCATTGCAGCTTCGTAACTAGAAACCACTTTATCAAAACCGGCCATGAGACTCTCCTCATTGTATTAACTGCCATTTGGCAAGTTAAGCTATTATTTTTGTGTGTTGCCTAATGCAATTGAAACTTTGCTTACAGGCGTTTTGCCAAGTGCTTGTGTAATTTTCCAACCAGCGCTACTTAACCTTTGTAAATCAATTCCATGTTCAATGCCAAGCCCATTGAGTAAGTAAACCACATCTTCGGTGGCAACATTTCCTGACGCCCCTTTGGCATAAGGGCAGCCGCCAAGGCCTGCAACAGCGGCATCAACCGTTGCTATACCTAAGCTTAACGCTGCGTAAATATTTGTGAGCGCTTGCCCGTAGGTATCATGAAAATGCACCGCCAGTTTTGATTTATCAATATGCTCAAGCAAAAGTGTTAAAAGCTGGGTAACTTTATTTGCAGTGCCAACACCTATGGTATCGCCAAGGCTTATTTCGTAGCAGCCTAAATCTAAAAGCTTTTGCGAAACGCTAAGTACTTTATGGGGGTCTATTTCTCCCTCATAAGGGCAACCGAGTACACAACTTACATAACCGCGTACACGTATGTTATTGGCTTTTGCAAATGCCATAACGTCGCTAAAACGCTCAATACTCACATCAATACTGCAATTTATATTTTTTTGACAGAACGATTCGCTTGCCGCGGTAAATATGGCAAATTCTTTTATGCCAACGGCATGGGCTGCTTGCGCGCCTTTTAAGTTGGGTGTAAGCGCACTTAAATTTACATGGGGTAAATTAAGCGCTGTTATCACCTCGGCTGAATCGGCCATTTGTGGCACCCATTTAGGCGATACAAAAGCACCGGCTTCAATATTTTTTAAGCCCGCGTCACTAAGTGCATTTATTAATGAAATTTTATCAGCTGCAGTGACTGATTTTTCGTTTTGTAGGCCATCACGCGCGCCTACTTCAACAATTTTAACTTCAGTTGGAAAAGCAGCCATCACGATGCCTCCTGCGCCGTGGTGTCTTCTACAATTGCTAATAAAGCGCCGTGCGAAACTAATTCGCCTTCATCAAAGCAGTAGCTTTGTAAAATACCATCATGAGGAGCATTGAGCGTGTATTCCATTTTCATGGCTTCAATAATCACTACGGCATCGCCTTTGGTAATGGTGCTGCCTACATCAACTAAATGCTTAACCACAGTGCCATTAAGTGGCGCCGCAAGGGGCAGGGCGTCACTTTCATGGCTGCTAATGTAATGTTTAGTGTTTAAAGCAAGCTTAATTTGCAGCGCAGCAAACATCACGCTAATACTGTTATCAAAGTGGCTAACATGGGCGGTAAATTTTTCCCCATTAATAAACACATTACATACGTTTTGGTTTACAAAGCCTGCTATATCAAACGACTTATCATTATGCGTTACAACATAACCCGTTTTAGTTTTAACGGCGCTTATAGCTAAGTCTGTAAATGGTACATCCACTTTTTGTGGTGCGTTAAGCGTAAAACCAATGAGTTGTTGCCACGGGCTTGCGCTTTGCTGAGTTGCCTTTTTAGCACCAAGCGATTCAAGGTAGGCAAAGGCTGCAATTAGTTGTGCTTTTTCAAGCGCGGCGCTATCAACACTTACCAATGCATCGCCTTGCTCGGCAATAAAGTGGGTGCTTGGCGCACCTTGAGCAAATGTAGGGTGGCTTGCTAAGTTGTGTAAAAAGCCAATGTTAGTGCTAAAACCCGCTAAGTGAAATTGCTCAAGTGCTTGGCGTAAACGCGATAATGCTTGCTCTCGGTTATCATCATGCACAATCAGTTTTGCAATCATAGGGTCGTAAAACGGGCTTATTTCATCGCCTTGTGCAATACCGGTATCAATACGTACAAACTCACTGTTAAGTGGTGTGCTTAACGCTTCTATTGTGCCCGAGCAGGGAATAAAGTCGTTACTTGGATCTTCTGCGTAAATACGCGCTTCAAAGCTGTGGCCTTGGAGTTGTATATCTGATTGCGTTAACGGCAGTGTTTGCCCAGCGGCAATATTAATTTGCCAATTAACTAAATCTACGCCGGTTACCATTTCGGTTACAGGGTGCTCTACTTGTAGGCGCGTGTTCATTTCCATAAAGAAAAACTCATCGCCACACAGTAAAAACTCAACCGTACCTGCACCTCTGTAGTTTATTGCAAGGGCACAGCGTACTGCGGCTTCACCCATTTCTTTACGTAGTTCGTCAGACAAACCAGGCGCTGGGGCTTCTTCAATTACTTTTTGATGACGGCGCTGCAGGGAACAATCACGATCCCCTAAATAAACACAGTTACCGTGGTTATCGGCAAAAACTTGTACTTCAACATGGCGAGGCTGGTTAACATAGCGCTCAAGCAGTACTAAGTCGTTACCAAAGCCCGCAATAGCTTCACGCTGTGCGCCTTCAAGCGCACTTATAAAGTCTTTGGCTTGCTCAACAACGCGCATGCCTTTACCGCCGCCGCCAAAGGCCGCTTTAATGAGCACGGGGTAACCAATTTTTTCAGCCTCAGATTGTAAAAAAGTAGAGTTTTGGTTATCCCCGTAATAGCCTGGCACTAATGGTACATTTGCCGCGGCCATAATTTCTTTGGCGCGGGTTTTAGAGCCCATGGCTTCTATGCTGCTTGCAAGTGGGCCAATAAACGCAATGTTGTTAGCTTCACAGACGTTAGCAAATTCGCTGTTTTCAGATAAAAAACCGTACCCAGGGTGTATACAGTCGGCACCGCTTGTTTTTGCAACCTGTAAAATTTTATCTGTTACAAGGTATGAGTCTTTACTTGGTGCAGGGCCAATGTGGTAGGCCTCATCAGCCATTTTTACATGTTGTGCGTGTTTGTCGGCGTCAGAGTAAACAGCGACCGTTGTTAGGCCCATTTGCTTTGCACTTCGCATTATACGGCATGCAATTTCACCACGGTTGGCAATGAGTATCTTTGTTAATGTGTGTATGTTCATAATTAGTCCTACAGTTGCCAAGCGGGAGGGCGTTTATCAAAAAAGGCGCTCAGTCCTTCTTGGCCTTCGTCCGATACCCGAATATTTGCAATACGTTCGGCCGTGAGTTCAATAAGATCATCATTAATAGGCTTATTTGCTACATCGTTAATTAATGATTTAGCGGCTTTTACAGCGACTGGGCCGTTATCGATTAATGTTTGCAGCATGTTATCAAGGGCACAGTCTAAATTACCGGTCACCTGATGAACCAAACCAAGTTGTTTTGCTGTGTGGGCATCAAACACCTCGGCAGTTAAAAAGTAGCGGCGCGCGGCACGCTCACCAATGGCTTTAATTACATACGGGCTAATTACCGCAGGAATAAGCCCTAGCTTTACTTCGCTTAAACAAAACTGCGCATCGTCTTTACTTAAGGCAATATCGCAACATGCAATTAAGCCTAATGCCCCACCAAATGCAGCGCCTTGTACAGCACATATGGTTGGGTGAGGAGAGGCGGCTAGTACCTGCATTAATTTAGCGAGCTGCATAGAATCGGCCAAGTTATCGGCGTAGTTGTTATCAGCCATTGATTTCATCCAGGCTAAATCGGCACCGGCAGAAAAGTGCTTGCCTTCAGTTTTTAAAACCAAAGCGCGAATATCGAGCGTATTTGCATGCTCTATGCACTGAATTAGCTCGTGTATTACTTCACTATTAAATGCGTTACGTTTTTCAACTCGGCTTAAAACAAGTACAGCCACATTAGATTTTGTTATTTGTAGTGTTACTGACATTTTTGCGCTCCGGTTACATTCTAAATACGCCAAACTTAGAGTCTTGCTGTGGTGCATTTTTAGCTGCACTTAAGGCAAGGCCTAATACGTTTCGGGTATCGGCAGGGTCAATAATGCCATCATCCCACAAGCGGGCGCTTGCGTAATACGGATGACCTTGCTCTTCGTACTGATCAATAATTGGCTTTTTAAAATCGCTAACTTCTTGCTCGCTCATGCTATGGCCTTTACGGGCTAAACCATCTTGTTTAACTTGCGCCATTACACCTGCGGCTTGCTCACCGCCCATTACTGAAATTCGGGCATTGGGCCACATCCACATCATGGTGGGTTCAAATGCGCGACCACACATACCGTAGTTACCAGCGCCATAAGAGCCACCAATTAGCACCGTAAATTTAGGCACATCGGCACACGAAACCGCCATCACCATTTTAGCGCCGTGCTTTGCTATGCCTTCAGCTTCGTATTTTTTACCTACCATAAAGCCGGTAATATTTTGTAAAAACACTAAAGGAATATTGCGCTGTGCACATAGTTGAATAAAGTGCGCGCCTTTTTGCGCCGACTCACTAAATAAAATGCCGTTATTAGCCACTATGCCTACAGGGTTACCGTAAATGCTGGCAAAACCTGTGACCAGCGTTTCACCAAAGTAGCGTTTAAATTCATCAAACGATGAATCATCAACCGTACGGGCAATAACTTCACGCACATCAAGCGGCTTTTTAAGGTCAGTGCCTACAATGCCGTAAAGCTCGTTTATATCGTAACGTGGCGGTTTTACATCCTCTAAAAGAGGGGCTGTAGGGCGCGTGTAATTAATACGCTCAATACATTGGCGGGCAATAGACAGCGCATGCTCGTCATTTTCTGCAAAGTGGTCAGCCACACCCGATGTTTTACAATGTACATCGGCGCCGCCTAATTCTTCGGCGCTGACTACTTCACCGGTCGCTGCTTTTACAAGTGGCGGGCCGGCTAAAAATATAGTGCCTTGTTCTTTAACTATTATGCTTTCATCGGCCATAGCGGGTACGTATGCGCCACCGGCAGTACATAACCCCATTACCACAGCAATTTGAGGAATACCTTTACCCGACATACGGGCTTGGTTATAAAAAATACGCCCAAAATGTAATTTATCAGGGAATACATCGTCTTGCTCGGGCAGGTTGGCACCGCCCGAATCAACTAAATAAATACAGGGTAAGTGGCAGCGCTCGGCTATATCTTGCGCGCGTAAATGCTTTTTAACGGTAAGCGGAAAGTAAGTACCGCCTTTTACCGTGGCATCGTTTGCAATGATCATGCATTCAATGCCTTTAACACGGCCAATACCGGCAACTACACCTGCACAGGCAATTTCTTGCTCGTACACACCAAAGGCTGCAAATTGCGAAATTTCTAAAAACGGTGAGCCTTCATCTAATAAAGTGCTAATACGGTCGCGTACAAATAACTTACCTCGGCCTTCGTGACGCTCTTTTAATGCAGCGCCGCCACCTAAGCTAATGGTGGCTACTTTACTATGTAAATCATCAACCAAAGCTGCCATGTTTTTGTGATTTTGCACAAAAGTAGGGTCGTGCGGATTAACGCTCGATTTTAATATCGTCATAATTTAATCCTTAACGGCTTTCGGTAAAGAGTTCGCGGCCAATAAGCATGCGACGTATTTCTGATGTGCCAGCACCAATTTCGTATAGTTTGGCATCACGCAATAAGCGCCCTGTGGCGTATTCGTTTATGTAGCCGTTACCCCCTAAAATTTGAATGGCATCGAGCGCCATTTTAGTGGCAAGCTCCGCAGCATATAAAATGGCGCCGGCGGCATCTTTACGGGTGGTTTCGCCGCGGTCACATGCTTTTGCAACGGTATAAACGTATGAGCGCGCGGCGTTCATTTGCGTATACATGTCGGCTACTTTGCCTTGAATTAACTGAAATTGGCCAATAGGGGTGTCGAACTGTTTACGTTCATGAATGTACGGTACAACAATATCCATACAGGCTTGCATTATGCCAAGGGGGCCTGCAGCAAGTACTACACGTTCGTAATCTAGGCCGCTCATTAGTACCTTAACGCCTTCGTTTAGGTTACCTAAAATGTTTTCTTCGGGTACTTCGCAGTTTTCAAACACCAGTTCACACGTGTTTGAGCCACGCATACCAAGCTTGTCTAGCTTTTGCGCGGTAGAAAAACCAAAGAAGTCTTTTTCAACAATAAATGCGGTAATGCCTTTAGCGCCGGCTTCTAAATCTGTTTTTGCATAAATAACAAATGTGTGTGCATCGGGGCCGTTGGTGATCCACATTTTATTGCCATTTAAAATGTACTTATCGCCTTTTTTTTCAGCTTTAAGTTTCATTGATACCACGTCAGAGCCTGCATTTGGTTCGCTCATGGCAAGGGCACCAATGTGTTCGCCGCTAATAAGCTTTGGTAAGTATTTTTCTTTTTGTGCTTGGTTACCGTTACGGTTAATTTGATTTACACACAAGTTTGAATGCGCACCATAGCTTAAGCCAATTGATGCACTCGCACGGCTAATTTCTTCCATGGCTATTACATGCTCTAAGTAACCTAAGCCTGCACCGCCAAAGTCTTCAGAAACGGTCATGCCTAGTACACCCATTTCGCCCATTTGCGGCCAAAGCTGATTAGGAAACGCGTTGTCCATATCGGTTTGTTCAGCCAGTGGCGCAATTTCTTGGCTTGCAAAGCTATTTACATGGTCGCGGATCATATCGGCGGTTTCGCCAAGGCCAAAGTTCATCTCTTTATAAAGTGAAATAGTGCTCATGATTCATTCCTGTGTGTGTTGTCAGTGTGTTTTTATTATTAAAATAGGCTACTCGTCTATTTTATTAAGTGTGTCTCTGCAGCGGCGCTCCGCTGTCACTAATTCCATAAGCACAACTTTTATGTCGTCCATTTGCTGAGAAAGGTCGGCTTTTTTCTCTGCAATTAAATCGAGCATAGTCACCAGCTGTTTAGCGCTTGATTTATCAGCGTCGTACAGTTCAAACAAACGGCCTGTTTCAGCCAATGTAAAGCCTAAGCGTTTGCCACGCAGTATTAGTTTTAAGCGAACTTTGTCGCGTTTTGAATAAATACGGGTTTGACCATTACGCTCTGGGCTTACTAAACCTTGGTCTTCGTAAAAACGAATAGAGCGGGTGGTAATATCAAACTCTTTAGCTAAATCGCTAATACTAAAGGTTTGATCGTTACTGCTTGACGCTTTTGCAGAACTTGCAAAGTTTGTTTGGTTATCTGGTTTCATAGTTGTGTTTACCTCATTCGAATAACTCCAATATAAGTGAAGTTTACGTAAAGGTAAAGCTTGGTATGGTGTGAAACTATTTATAAAGGAGTGTTGATGTGAAATGTTAAATTATATTATTAATATTCAATAGTTTATTTTTATTAATTGTTCACTTCGCCGTTACTGGAAAATAATGCTTACACTTTTAAAACTAAAAATTAAACGCTTTTTAGTTGACGTTAGCGTAAACGTTAGTATTGTGTAAGGGTGTTAAACAATAAATGAATATTAAATTAATAGAGCAAATATTCTAACAACTATTTGCATATAAATACAACGGAGTTAATTATGACTTTAGAATCAGTGGTAATTGTAGCAGCAAAGCGTACGCCAATGGGCGGGTTTATGGGCGCATTGACCGATGCACAATCTACCGAGCTTGGCGCAACCGCCATTGCAAGTGCGCTTGCACAAACTGGTTTAGCAAATGATGCAATAGATGAAGTAATTATGGGCTGTGTATTGCCAGCGGGCCTTGGCCAAGCGCCAGCACGCCAAGCAATGTTAAAAGCAGGCCTTGCTCTGGGCACGGGTGCTACCACCATTAATAAAGTATGTGGCTCTGGTTTAAAAGCCGCCATGCTCGCAAACGACTTAATTAAAGCGGGCTCAATTAGCAGTGCAATTGCTGGTGGCATGGAAAGCATGAGTAACGCACCGTATTTTATACCTAAAGCACGTGGCGGTATGCGTATGGGCCACGGCGAAATTAAAGATCATATGATGAGCGATGGCCTAGAAGATGCTTACGATAACAAAGCAATGGGCTGTTTTGCACAAGATACTGCCGATGAGTACGGCATTGGCCGTGAGCAAATGGATGAGTTTGCACTGGGCTCGTTGAGTAAAGCTAATGCGGCAATTGAAAACGGCAGCTTTGAAAACGAAATTGCGCCGCACACCATAAAAACTCGCAAAGGCGATGTAACCGTATCGGTTGATGAGCAACCCGGTAATGCCCGCCCAGAAAAAATACCAAGCCTGCGTGCTGCCTTTAAAAAAGACGGCACCATCACTGCGGCTAATTCATCGTCAATTTCTGATGGTGGCGCAGCGCTTATATTAATGAGCGAATCAAAAGCAAAAGAGCAAGGCTTAACACCGCTTTGTAAAATTGTAGCGCACAGCACGCACTCTCAAAAACCAAGTGAGTTTACAGTAGCACCTGTGGGCGCTATGAACAGCGTGCTTGAAAAAGCAGGCTGGACAACCGCTGATGTTGACCTGTGGGAAATTAACGAAGCCTTTGCCATGGTGACCATGCTCGCTATTAACGAATTAAAACTTGATGAGAGCAAAGTAAACGTAAACGGTGGGGCGTGTGCACTTGGCCACCCAATTGGTGCCAGCGGCGCGAGAATTTTAGTCACGCTTATTCACGCACTTAAAAACCGTGGCCTTAAAAAAGGAGTTGCGTCTTTATGTATTGGCGGCGGCGAAGCTGTAGCCATGGCTGTAGAGGCTTACTAACAAAAAAGTTAATTAACTAACAGCAACTAAAATGCACCGTACTCATACTAATAACAAAACGGTGCCATTTTTTAAAAGAACACACTAACAACAGGATTTACCCATGCACCAAGTTCCACTACTCATAAATGGCGAATTTGTTCAGTCGGCTTCTGAAGAGCTTATTGATGTAATTAACCCAGCAAACCAAGAAGTACTTGCGCAAGTTCCATGCACTACCGACTCAGAAATGGATGCAGCGATTGCCTCGGCCTCAGAAACATTTAAAACATGGAAAGATGTGCCCATTACCGAGCGTGCCCGCATTATGATGAAATTCGCGGCGCTGTTAAAAGAGCACCACGATGAGCTCGCGACCATTATTTGCCACGAACTAGGTAAAACGTTTGAAGATGCAAAAGGCGATGTATGGCGCGGTATTGAAGTAGTAGAACAAGCTGCAAATGCACCGTCACTAATGATGGGCGAAACAATGGAAAACGTTGCTCGTAAAATCGATACCTATTCTTACATGCAGCCCCTTGGCGTGTGTGCAGGCATTACGCCGTTTAACTTTCCGGCGATGATCCCTCTTTGGATGTTTCCGCTAGCTATTGTATGTGGTAACACCTTTATTTTAAAACCCTCTGAGCAAGACCCACTCACACCAATGCGTTTAGCTGAGCTATTTATTGAAGCCGGCGCACCAAAAGGCGTATTACAAGTGGTTCATGGTACAAAACCACAAGTAGACCGCTTATTAGAAGACAAAGCCGTACGTGCAATTTCGTTTGTGGGCTCGTGTGGTGTAGGTGCCTATATTTATTCTAAAGGCACACAAAACCTTAAGCGCGTACAAGCCTGTGTGGGTGCTAAAAATCACATGGTTATTATGCCAGATGCGAGTAAATCGCACGTGGTAAATAACCTAGTTGGCGCATCGGTTGGTGCAGCAGGCCAGCGTTGTATGGGTATTTCGGTGGCTGTGTTTGTAGGCCAAGCAAGTGAGTGGGTTGATGAAATAAAAGCAGGCTTTGAAAACGTACGCCCAGGCGTGTGGGATGACAAAGACGCAGCCTACGGCCCACAAACATCAAAAGCAGCAAAAGAGCGTATTTTATCGCTTATAGCAAGCGGTAAAGAGCAAGGCGCCACCTGTTTAATTGATGGCTCAAACTACACAGTAGAGGGCTTTGATCAAGGTAACTGGGTTGGCCCAACATTATTTACCGATGTGACGAAAGAAATGGACTTATACAAAGAAGAAATATTTGGCCCTGTGCTTGCCTGTATGTTTGTAGATACGCTTGATGAGGCAATTGCCCTTATTAACGAAAGCCCGTACGGCAACGGTACCTCGTTATTTACCTCAAGTGGCGCTGCGGCTCGAAAATTTCAACACGAAATTGAAGTAGGCCAAGTGGGTATTAATGTGCCTATTCCGGTGCCGTTGCCGTTTTTCTCGTTTACGGGTTGGAAAGGCTCGTTTTACGGCGATACACACACTTATGGTAAGCAAGGTATACGTTTTTACACAGAAACTAAAACCATTACTTCACGTTGGTTTGAAGATGACATCGCTTCAGGTCCAAACATGAGCATTAATTTAAAATAAACACACTCAAAAATAATAATAAAGAAGGGCGCAAAGGCTAAATCCGCTGACAAGCAACTAGAACACACACATCAGCCTTTGCCGCTCTTCACTCATTTACCCTAATGGGACACACTAACAACACAATTAAAGAGGTCTACCATGGACTTTAACTTATCAGAAGATCAACAAGCCTTTGCAGAAACTGCACGCCAATTTGCAGAATCAGAACTTGCTCCACATGCAGCAAAGTGGGATCGCGAGCATATTTTTCCTAAAGATACGATTAAAGCGGCGGGCGAGCTTGGCTTTTGCGGTTTATATACGCCAGAGGAAGCCGGCGGCCTTGGTTTATCACGCTTAGATTCAAGCATTATATTTGAGCAGCTTGCGATGGGCTGTACAGCTACAACGGCCATGCTAACTATTCATAATATGGCTACGTGGATGGTAGCAAGTTTTGGTACAGATGCAGTTAAAGATGCATACGTAGAACAACTAGTAATGGGCGAGCTACTTGCCTCTTATTGTTTAACAGAGCCAGGGGCGGGCTCAGATGCAGCATCACTAAAAACAAAAGCTGTGCTTGAAGGTGATGAGTACGTTATTAACGGCTCAAAAATGTTTATATCGGGTGCGGGCGAAACCGAAGTATTAGTAGTAATGGCACGTACAGGTGGCGAAGGCGCTGCGGGTATTTCGGCATTTGTAGTCCCTGGTGACGCACAAGGCGTTGAGTACGGTAAAGCAGAAGAGAAAATGGGTTGGAATGCACAACCAACACGCTTAATTAGTTTTGAAGATGTGCGTATTCCGGCGCATAACTTATTAGGTAAAGAGGGCGAAGGCTTTAAATTTGCCATGCAAGGCCTAGATGGCGGGCGTATTAATATTGCCACGTGCTCAATTGGTACAGCACAAGCTGCGCTAAACACGGCAAAAGAGTACTTAAAAGAGCGTACTCAATTTGGTAAGCCTTTGGCTGCGTTTCAGGCGTTGCAATTTAAAATTGCCGATATGAACACTGAGCTTGTAGCTGCGCGCCAAATGGTAAGGCTTGCGGCATTTAAACTTGATACCGGCGATAGTGAAAAAACTACCTACTGCGCCATGGCTAAACGTTTTGCCACCGATGTTGGCTTTAACGTGTGTAACGAGGCACTGCAAGTACATGGTGGTTACGGTTACATAAAAGAATACCCGCTTGAGCGCCATGTACGTGATGTACGCGTTCATCAAATTTTAGAAGGCACTAACGAAATTATGCGTGTAATTATAGCGCGCCGTATTTTAGCCGAGTCTGCAAGCGACGTTTTATAAGGAGCAAGTTATGTCACAATCTAACCCGAGTATTGAACTGACTACCGAAGGCCATGTTGCTATTTTAACTATGTCTAACCCACCAGCTAATACCTGGACAAAAGACACCTTAATTGATTTAAAAAACAAAGTTAACGAGCTTAATAACAACAAAAATATTTATGCCTTAGTGCTTACTGGCGAAGGCGAAAAGTTTTTTAGCGCCGGTGCCGATTTAAACGTATTTGCTAGTGGCGATAAAGGCGTTGCCGCTGATATGTCGCGTGTATTTGGCGAAGCATTTGAAGCACTGACTAATTTTACAGGGGTGTCGGTTGCGGCCATTAACGGTTATGCCATGGGCGGCGGACTAGAAGTAGCGCTTGCATGTGATATACGCATAGCAGAAGAGCAAGCACAAATGGCACTGCCAGAGGCAAAAGTGGGTTTATTACCGTGCGCGGGTGGCACGCAAAATTTAGCATGGCTTGTAGGTGAAGGCTGGGCAAAACGCATGATTTTATGTGGCGAGCGCTTAAAAGCCGATAAAGCCCTGCAAATTGGCTTAGTAGAAGAAGTAGTCCCACAAGGCGAAAGCTTTGCAGCGGCGTTAAAACTTGCCAATCAAGTAAGCGAGCAAAGCCCAAGCTCGGTAGCTGCATGTAAAACGCTTATACAAAAAGGCCGCCATCAACCTATGGCAAGCGTATTACCACTTGAGCGTGAATTGTTTGTTGGGCTGTTTGATACACAAGATCAACAAGAGGGCGTTAATGCCTTTTTAGAAAAACGCCGCGCAAATTGGGTAAATGGCTAATGAGTAATTTAACGTTATTAAATAATGCCGACGACCCCGTGCTATTTGAAACGGCAAGTGCAGCAAACGGCAGCTTAATTGGGCTTATTACACTCAACGTACCTAAAGCATTAAACGCCCTTAATTTTGACATGATCAAATTACTCGAGCCGCAGCTGCGTGCTTGGCAAAGCGATGATGCAATTGCAATGGTATTGTTAAAAGGCGCAGGGGATAAAGCATTTTGCGCCGGTGGCGATGTAGTCAGCCTGCATCATGCAATGGCGCAAGGTAAACCAACAAGCTTAGTGGAAGACTTTTTTACCCTAGAGTACCAGCTGGACTATCTTATTCATTGCTACGAAAAACCATTTTTAGTATGGGGGCACGGCATAGTAATGGGGGGCGGTTTAGGCCTAATGGCCGGTGCTAGCCACCGGGTAGTAACCGAAACATCGCGCATTGCTATGCCAGAGCAAACCATAGGCTTATACCCAGATGTAGGCGGTAGTTACTTTTTGCATAAAATGCCACAAGGTGTGGGGCTATTTTTAGGGTTAACATCGGCCTCTATTAATTGTGAAGATGCACGCTTTGTATCGCTTGCCGATCACTTTATCGACAGCACTAAATATGATGCCATGCTAGCGCAAATTTTAGCGGCTAAGTGGGGCAAAACCGCAAGTTTAAATCATGAGCGTTTGACTAAATTATTAACCGATTTAGATAACCAATCTGCGCGTATGCCCAAAGGCAATATTAAAGCTAACTTAGCAACCATTCAAAAATTAGCTGAGCTTAATACGCTACAAGAACAAGTTGATTATATTTTAGGCCTAGCTACAGACGATAAATGGCTGCAACGCGCCCAAAAGTCACTTAAGCATGGTTGCCCACTAAGTTGCGCGCTAGTAAGTGAGCAGCTAAAAGCCAGTAAAGGCAAAAGCTTACTAGCGTGTTTTAAAATGGAGCTGGGTATGTCGGTACGCGCTGGCGAAGTAGGTGAATTTCAAGAAGGCGTAAGAGCACTATTAATAGATAAAGACGGCGCGCCTAATTGGCAATACAAAACACTGAATGATGTACCACAAGCCATAATAGAGAGCTTTTTTGCTAACCGTTTTGACGAAAACCACCCTCTCAATGGCTTAGACACCCCAACACACACATAAAGGAAAGACGATGACTAAACTCAATATTGGTTTTATCGGCTTAGGTAATATGGGCGGCCCTATGGCGGCTAATTTAATTAAAGCCGGCCATAATGTTACAGCATTTGATTTAAACCAGTCGGTCTTAAATGAACTTGCAAGTAAAGGTGCACACGCAGCTGAAAATGCAAATGCATGTGCTACCAATGCCGATATACTTATTAGTATGTTACCTGCGGGCAAACATGTTAAATCACTTTATTTGGGCAATAACGACGATAGCGGCTTAATTAATGTGCTTAGCAAAAACACCTTAGTAATAGATTGCTCAACAATAGATGCAGAGTCGGCCCGTTTGGTTGGCAGCGCACTTGGCGAGCAGGGTATTAGCTTTGTAGATGCACCGGTATCGGGTGGTGTTGCTGGAGCAACCGCAGGCACGCTTACGTTTATTGTTGGTGGTAATAAAGCCGCGTTTAATACCGCACAACCTGTGCTTAATGATATGGGTAAAAACATATTTCATGCAGGCGATATTGGCGCAGGACAAGTTGCAAAAATATGCAACAACATGCTGTTAAGTATTTTAATGGCAGGTACGAGCGAAGCCTTGCAAATGGGTATTAATAATGGGCTAGATGCAAAAGTACTCAGCGACATTATGACTGCAAGCTCTGGCCGTAACTGGACGCTTGAGCTTTACAACCCATGTCCAGGCGTAATGGATACAGCCCCTGCAAGCAATGATTACAAACCGGGCTTTATGGTCGATTTAATGGCAAAAGATTTAGGGCTTGCCATGGAAGCCGCGCAGCAAAGTAATTCTTCAACCCCAATGGGTTCAATGGCTAAAAATTTATACACTATGCTACAGCACCAAGGTGCTGGCAGTGATGATTTTAGCGCCATTTTTAAACTGTTTTCTAAGTAGGAGCAAGGCGTGGAAATTAAAAATAACACGGTAGTAATAACCGGTGGCGCACAAGGCTTAGGCTTTGCAATGGCGAAAAAATTTGCCCTTATGGGAGCTAACATCGCACTTATAGATATGGCGCAAGAGCTGTTAAACAACGCATGCGAAGAACTCACACAGCTTGAAGGTGTATCTGGCACTATTAAAGGCTACGCCGCAAACGTAACTGTTGAGAGCGAAGTAGAAAACGTATTTAATACCATTAATAGCGATTTTGGCCACATTGGTGTGCTTATAAACAACGCCGGTATTTTACGCGACGGCATGTTTATAAAAGCTAAAGACGGCAAAGTGGTTAAAAAAATGTCCCTTGAGCAATTTCAATCAGTGATTGATGTAAATCTCACTGGCGTATTTTTAGCAGGGCGCGAAGCTGCAAGCCACATGATTGAATCAGGCAAAGGCGGCATAATAGTTAATATGTCGAGTGTAGCGCGCGCAGGTAACATAGGCCAAACAAACTACGCGGCATCAAAAGCTGGCGTAGTGGCACTTACCACCACGTGGGCTAAAGAGCTTGGCCGTTTTGGTATACGCGTAGGCGCTATTGCACCAGGTGTAATAAGTACCGCCATGACCGACGCCATGAAACCCGAAGCCAAACAGCGCATGCTGGCAGTAACACCCGTAGGGCGTTTAGGCGAAAGCGACGAAATTGCCCATACCGCACAGTACATAATCGAAAACGACTTTTTCACCGGTCGCGTGGTTGAAATAGACGGCGGTATTCGTTTGTAAACCGAACTGGGTTAAAATTGATTTAAAAAGCATGGCGCTTGTGGGCTGTGCTTTTTTGTTTTAAATCGGGGAGATTGATAATCTTGAAAAAGGGCTCATAACCCCGTTGGCACTTTGTTGTACTACATGAGTAGGATACCCGCTGTATTAAAACGTTGAACATTTTCGCGTTCTAAATTGTATTAGTTTTCAAAGGCGGCTTACCTATATCTGTTAACTTTTTATTTAACGCTTCCTGCTTTTGTGCCAATAAACTAGGCTGTACATAATAAAAATCAAATAATGACTCTATAACATCTAAATTCCATTGAGCTTCTCCTACTTCAACCTCAACTATTTCACCTGTTGAATTACTTTTCATAGGGTGAGCAGCAAAGTTACCAATATTTCTTACAGCATCAATTGCGCCTGCTATATGTGATGGTAGATGTTCCATAGCTTGTTGTATTTCTCTATCTAAGCTTCCTTTTTTAATATTGGCCTTTTCTCTTAATATTGTCTGAAGACATCTTCTACTTAGAGCGGCACTAGCTTTAGGGCTAAGTGTTATAATAAGACTTGCTTCAATAAAATCCTTTCTTAAATATTCTGGGACTACCTCATTTGGTTCATCAAAAGAAGTAGTTTGTGGGTAAGCCCTAAAAACTTTTTGATTGCCATCAGGCTTAGAATTAAAGTGGCGGTTAATCCCTTCAGAAACTATTAAATCAATTATTATATTTCCACAAGAAGGGCATGTGCCAAAGCGATCAAACCAATAACCTTCTTTACTTTCCATTAATTCACTAACATGAGGCTGAAGATGAATATCTAACTTACAATGTGGACATTTCATATAAGAACCTTAATTTTTTGTTTGTTTAGCATAAAAATAATTTTATCACACCCATTGTATTAGCAAGCCTTTTTATTCTAAATTAATAGAACAGCTCGAAAGTCCCAGCCGCAAACAATTTTAAAGTGTTACCTAGTCCCCTAAATTGATTTACTACCGGCATGATGAATATGGCGGAATTATTAACGAGACACCCATCTTAAATTTTGCACTTCACGCAATTAGAGAGTAGCTTTTATTTAGTATAAAAAACAAGACTAGAGCTTGTTGCGCTAACAGGGCTAATAATGCGAGAGGATAAACGCGGGCATATTGATAATATAACCATTCCTTTGCTAGTAAGGCTTAATATATCGCCAGAAAACTGGTTAAAACTTACCACACAATTTACGCGCGTATTTCATGGTGCAGTAGGGAAGCCCACTTCACAAGCAAGTTACTGTGAAAATTTAAAGCGCAAACGGCGTTCAAATATTAGCAATTGCGAAAAGCTACTCGCATAAATTAAAAATTATTCAGTAAAAATTAAAACTGCAATCTTGCAGTTATTTTCATGCGTGTAATTCAGGTTTGAGAATGCCACTGACTTATTTATTGGATGAAATAAAAGTGACCAAGTAATAAAAAATTAATTCGGCACCCGAGGAGAATGTTTAGTGACATAGTTCAGTTCGCTGATTTATAGTGGGTATCTGATTTAATAATTTGTGTCTGATTTAATAATTTGTGTCTGATTTAATAATTTGTGTCTGATTTAATAATTTTCTGATTTAATAATTTTCTGATTTAATAATTTACTCAGAAGCCTTCACCACTTTTTTGCCATTGTCTTTTGAATAACATCAGATTTTAACCGCTCTATAGCATACAATTTCTTTAAACGACGATTTTCATCTTCAAGTTCTTTCATTCGTGTCATTAAAGACGCATCCATACCGCCGTATTTAGCGCGCCATTAATAAAAGGTTGAATTGCCCATGCCATGTTCGCGGCACAGCTCAGGAATAGACACGCCGCTTTCTGCTTGTTTTAAAATGGCAAGGATTTGGCTGTCTGTAAAATGTGTTTTTTTCATAATCTTCTCCTGTGTTTACAATAAGAGAAAATTCTACATTTGGCTTCTATTATTTTTTGGGGAGATTACCCCCTTTTACCCTAAATAAAAGCCACTCAAACACTCGTAATCCCTTCAAAACGCCAATTAAAACAATATCAAACACTTTAATATTCTGCGTAAAAATACAGTAATCAATTGAACCAAAATAGGAACTCAGCTATGGTTTGTTAATCAATAAAAACAAATTTAATAACGAGTTAATCTACAGGCTCATCATATGCCTAAAAAGGAGTTTTAAACAATGAAGCTTTTTCTAATACCATTATCAATAGTTGTTCTTTGTTCTTGCGCTACAAAATCAATTCCAGAAGCTACAAAAACGGAAATGGATAGTGATATAAAAAGATATCTAAATTATAGGAATCAGAAAGCTTATGCAGTTGCCGTGGAAAAAGACGGCGCATGGGTAAGTGGCTATGGGTATGGATATCCGAATCAAGAACTCGCCAACAAAAGAGCTTTACTAGAGTGCGAAGTACAAAAACAGTCTCGTAAAATTAGTGCAGACTGTTTTGTTCTTTATGAAGATGGACGTAGAAAAAACGGCATATAACAAAACGCTAAACACGTTCACTGGGACAGTAACGCAGCGGCTCTTCGCAATTATGCAGCTACGTCACTGCTCGTTAGCTTTACAAGGAAAATTTGGTGTTTGATAGGATAAAAATAGCGATGTCAAAGGGGGTTTGGCACGCTTTAGCGGTAATCATAGTCATGCTATTAGCTGGGCCAGAAATAATGGTAAGTATTGAACTTATGGCCATGCTAGAAGTGCTTGGGGCTTCAACCTTTGTATTGATGTATCTCTCAGGTATCAAGCTGTTTTTCTCAAAGGTGTGGGATAAATATAAAAATTTTGAAAAGCATTCAGTTTTCTTTTTTCCAACTTTTCCTGTTTTTAAAAAAATGCCATCACTGATAGTTCATTCTATTCCTGAGCGGACTGTGGTTATTGGACTTCTTACGTTTATTACTGTTGCAATGATAATATTTTACATACAAATTTTAATTTAATTTAGTAAAGCTAATTAGCACCCTGAATCAACTTTGCTAAACATACGCTTGAGCTTGCAAGCCCCTTTGTAGCTATACGTATTAGCGCACTTAATTTTAAAATAAGTGCGCAGGTTTTAATTACATAGCTGGTTTTAAAGCAAGCTTTACTGCGTTAATAGCTCTTTTCTTACTATTTCCGCGCCTTTACTCAATGCATTAAGCTTAGCGTTTGCAACTTCGCGCGAAAGCGGGGCCATGCCGCAGTTTGTGCAGGGGTAGAGTTTGTCGGCATCTACAAACTGTAGGGCCTTGCGTAAAGTAGTAGCTACTTCTTCGGGTGTTTCTATTTCATTGGTGGCTACATCAATAGCGCCTACCATTACTTTTTTACCTCTGATCAGTTCAAGTAAGTCCATAGGTACGTGTGAGTTGTGACACTCAAGTGAGATAATATCAATATTTGATTGCTGTAATTTAGGAAAGGCTTCTTCGTACTGGCGCCATTCATTGCCAAGTGTTTTTTTCCAATCGGTGTTAGCTTTAATGCCGTAGCCATAACAAATATGCACAGCAGTTTCGCATTTTAACCCTTCAATTGCGCGCTCTAAACAGGCAATGCCCCAATCGTTTACTTCATCAAAAAATACATTAAACGCGGGCTCATCAAATTGGATAATATCAACGCCTGCGGCTTCTAGTTCTTTGGCCTCTTGGTTGAGTATTTTGGCAAATTCCCAGGCTAGTTTTTCGCGGCTTTTGTAGTGGTCGTCATAAAGTGTATCTATCATGGTCATTGGGCCGGGTAGTGCCCACTTTATAGGTTGGTTAGTTTGCGAGCGCAAAAACTTAGCGTCTTCTACAAATACAGGTTTTTGGCGGCTAACAGGGCCAACTACGCTTGGAACACTTGCATCGTAACGGTCGCGTATTTTTACCGTTTTTCGTTTTTCAAAATCAACACCGTTTAGGTGCTCTATAAATGTAGTTACAAAATGTTGGCGTGTTTGCTCGCCATCGCTCACTATGTCAATACCAGCGAGTTGTTGTGAGTGAAGTGCAATGCGCAGGGCGTCATTTTTGCCTTCAATAAGTTCGTTGTTTTGAAGCTTCCACGGCGACCAAAGGGTTTCTGGCTCTGCAAGCCATAAGGGCTTTGGTAAACTGCCAGCTGTAGATGTAGGTAATAATGTTTTCATAATAAGAGTGACCCTTTATTAAAATAAGGTTAGACGTTTGCTGATGTAAATTGCTCAAGCACTGATTTATACGGTTTTATAAAATGCTCTTCAGCAAACTTGCCTTGCTCGGCGGCTAATTTACTGCGCTCATCTCTGTCGTAAAAAATTTGCGTGAGTGAGTGGTCGGCATTTTTTAAATTAGGCTTAAAGGCGTTACCCGCTTTGGCATTGGCGTTATAAATTTCTGGGCGATAAATTTTTTGAAAGGTTTCCATTGTGCTAATGGTGCTTATTAGCTCAAGGTTGGTGTAATCGTTTAGTAAGTCACCAAAGAAAAACAAGGCAAAGGGTGCGGCACTATTTGCAGGCATAAAGTAACGCACCTGTAGGCCCATTTTTTTAAAGTATTGCTCTGTTAACGAAGATTCGTTTGGTTGGTATTCAATACCTAAAATAGGGTGCTCGTTGGCAGTGCGATGATAGGTTTTGTTATCTGACACACTGAGGCATATTACCGGTGGTTTTTTAAAGTGTTGCTTATAGGTGTTGGAGCTTACAAACGATTGAAATAACTTACCATGCAGCTCACCAAAATTATCGGGAATACTAAATTGTGGTTTATTTTTATTATGTTGCTGAAGTAACACGCTAAAGTCGTAGTCGCGAACGTACGATGAAAAGTTATTACCAACAATACCTTCTATGCGCTTGTTTGTTTTGGTATCAATAATATTCGTTTTTAATATTTCTATAGAAGGAAAGCTTTGGCTGTTTTCATCTAAACCAATATCTACAGAAATAATCTCAAGCTCTACACTGTAGCGCTCAGCGGTTGGGTTATCCCAATTAGCAAGGGTGTTAAAGCGGTTGTTGATCATATTTAGCGCTTTTCTTAAGTTTTGTTGGCGGTGTTCGCCTCGTGCTAAGTTTGCAAAATTAGTGGTTATACGGGTATTTTCAGCGGGTTGGTAGTTTTCATCAAGGCGCTGACTTTTAATATTAAATGTAATGTTTTTACTCATGGTAACTCTATCCATATTGTATATTTAAAACCTAAGCCTTTAGCGTGCTCAAAGGGTGGTTTTGTAATAAACAGGCTTAATGCTTATAAGCGCTGGCCGATGGATAATTTATACGTTGATTGGTGCTTTAATAAAAACGGTTTAATTTCACATAAAACATGAGTTTGATTCATTTATATAAATTAAATGTGTTACTGAGAGAATATAAACCTGTGTTTAGGCATGTAAAAAAATAGTGCAGCGTATAATTTATAGGTGTTTAGATGTCTAGATGTGTTTGTTGTGGTAAATTCACGTTGCGCATTAATAAAATTCAGGCACGGCTGTATCCCTTATTTTAATTAACGCTTAAAGTTACAGTTTTAAAAAGTACTGTAGTTTTACGGCGAGTTATAGGCACTTATTTATTAAAATAGCGGTTAAAAGGGAGTGGTTTTTAATGCAACAACTAAAAATAATACCTGCAGGCATCTATGTGTTGTTCATCTAAGCTTAGTTACACTGTTTTAACTAACTTGATAATAATAAAGTACATTATGTACGGACACTAAAATAAATGAACAAACTAAAAAATCTCATTACTCAATTTATAGTGGCAATGCAAAAGCGACCAGGGCTATTGGCTGTATTGGCGTTTTGCTCAGGTGTTGCAAGCTATGTAATGGTTGATAGAAAAGAGTCGCTCTCGCAGGTTATTGCCATTGTTTTACTGGTGAGCTGGTTTTGGTTGATCATCGACAATTGGCTACGCGATAAAGTACAAGAGCGCTTTGGGGTAGCCGTATCTCCTAATGTAATGCGCTTTGCACTGCAAATGGTGCAACAAGAAAGCCTATTTTTTGCGTTACCGTTTTTTTTAGCGGTTACTCAGTGGGATCACCCACAAGCACTCTTTACATCGCTGATTATTATATGTGCCTTCATATCGGTAATAGATCCATTTTACTATAAAAAGTTAGCTAAAAACCGCACGCTGTTTACAGTATTTCATAACTTTGCATTATTTGTGGTTTTGCTTGTTACGTTACCTATTTTATTAAACCTAACTACGAGCCAAAGCTTAGCAATTGCGCTTGTAACCTCAGTGCTTATTACTTTACCTAGCTTAACAAACTTAATGCCTGATGCGCGCTGGTGGCGTTTTCCTATTTTAGTTTTAATTTTATGTGTAATAAGCGCCGGGGTTTGGCAGCTTCGCAGCTTTGTTCCGCCAGCAGCCCTGCGTTTAACCGATATTACCTTGGCGCACAAAGTAGATGTTGAGCATAAAAAACCACTAGGTAGCATTGATACTCTTGATTTATATACACTTCATCATGAAGGGTTATACACATGGACCGCAGTAAAAGCGCCAAGAGGTCTAAACGAAAAAATATTTCATGTATGGATACACAATAAAAAAGAGGTCGACAGAATTACGCTCAATATTAATGGCGGGCGAAAACAAGGCTACAGAGCATGGACTCATAAAGTAAATTTTCCGCATAATGCTAAAGGTAAGTGGCAAGTAAAAGTGGTAACTGAGTCGGGGCAATTAATAGGGCTTACGAAATTTATTGTTACACCTTAACGCTATAAATACGCTGATAATCAACTATAGATTTGATACGCTGTTTTTACATTACTTAATGGATGAGTGTTATGAGCATTGCTTTAGATATTGTTATGTGGCTAATGATAGAAACCATTTTAGAGTTTATTTTGTACTCTACCGGCTGTGCAATTTTAAACGTATTCACCTTTGGTAAGTTTAAAGCTGACATTAAAGATTACATGAGCTTTAAGGCAAATAAAGCTAAAAACGTTTACCTAATATGTTTACTTGGCTTTAGCTTTTACGCAGCGTTAATTGGTTTTGTTGCTTACCTAAGCCAATAACTTAGGTTTATAAGTATATGAAGTTTAATAAGCTATTGGTTATAGCGGGGGTTTTAAGTTTTATAGCGTCACTTTTACATATTGCCTGTATTTTTGGCGGCCCTGATTGGTATCGCTTTTTTGGTGCTGGTGAGCACATGGCGCAGTTGGCTGAGCAGGGAAGTACGTATCCTACCTTTGTTACTTTAATTATATCAGCCATACTTGCTATATGGGGCATGTATGCGCTCTCTGGCGCAGGTGTTATTTTAAAGCTGCTTTTTTTAAAAACGGCTTTGGTATTAATAACAGGTGTTTATTTACTAAGGGGGATAGCAGGATTAATCGCTCCTTTTGTAACAACCAGTCAGTTAATTCATCACAACTCCATTGTATTTTGGATTGTAAGCTCAATTGTATGCAGTATTTATGGGCTGTTTTATTTATTAGGTACGCTTAAACTTTTCCGAACACATACCTCATTAACTGTATAAATTAAACACAGCGAGCGCTAAAAATAGATTTTTCACAGCTCAGGTTAATCAAGTTATTTACTATGTAAGGAGCAACATGAGTCACGATCACAGCCATCATATTAGTCACTATAATCGCGCGTTTGCTATAGGCGTTTTACTCAATTTTATATTTGTCGTGATAGAAGCCGGGTACGGTTTTTTTGCCAACTCCCTCGCGCTTTTAGCCGACGCAGGGCATAACCTAAGCGATGTGGTTAGTTTATTACTTGCGTGGGGGGCAAATGTTTTGGCAAGTAAAGCAGCTACCGACAAGCGCACCTTTGGCTATAAAAAATCAACGGTGTTAGCGTCTTTAATGAGCTCTGTTTTACTTATGGCTGCCCTTGCTAGCATAGCCTGGCATGCCATAGAACGTTTTGAAAACCCTCAGCCGGTTACAGGCATGACGGTTATAGTGGTTTCGCTGATTGGTGTAGTAATTAACACATTAACTGCGTTGTTGTTTGTGCAGGGGCAAAAGCACGATTTAAATATTAGAGGTGCTTTTTTACATATGGCGGCCGATGCAGCGGTGTCTTTAGGTGTGGTAATTGCCGGCATTGTTATTTTATTTAAAAACTGGCAATGGGTAGACCCTGTTGTAAGTTTGAGTATTGTAGTGATTGTGTTTATTGGCACATGGGGATTATTTAAAGACTCGCTTAATTACGCCACAGACGCCGTACCCAAAAATATTAGTATAGAAAAACTAAAGCAGTATTTTTTAAGCATTGAGCATGTAACAGGTGTGCATGGGCTACATGTGTGGCCACTAAGTACCACAGAGTCTGCGCTTATTGTTCACTTAGTAACGGACAACAACGCATTAAATAACGACTTTTTAATTGAAGTACAGCACCATTTACATGACCACTTTGACATTGAACACGCCACCATTCAAGTTGAAAGCAGCCAAGGCAGCACAGGTTGTATGTTCAACCATGGGCATGCCCATGGTTAAACGTTAATTGGTTTTAAAAAATTAACCCTGATAGCTTGTAACAACTTAACGAAAAAATGAGTAGTAGCACGGGTAATATAACTACATTTAAAAGTGTTGAGTTGGTGTATTTTCCCATGACTGATTTTTGATTCACTAACCACACCAAATATGCGGTAATTATGGGCAGTAGTAATCCATTTGCAGCTTGTGCAAATATAATTACCGCAACAGGGTCAAGCCCCAGTGAGGCCACAAATGCGCCAAAAGCTAAAATAGTAATGGCGACTGTTTTAAAACGGGTGTTACTCATTTCGCTTGATCAACCAAGCATGCCACATACCGCATACGCACCTGCTAATGGGGCTGTTATTGCGCTGGTTAATCCTGCGGCAAATAAGCCAATAGCAAAAAAGTAATGGGCTGCTTCGCCAAGTAATGGCTCAAGTTGCACGGCCATATTTGCTGCACTAATTTTACCAGCATCGGTGCCATAAAAGGCAACAGATGCGGTTGATAAAATGGCAAGGGTGATCACCCCACCTAGCGTAATTGATAAACCTGTATCTAAGTTAGTTTGTTTAATAACAGTGTCTTTATCACTTTGAGAATGATCTTGCGCTGCCAAAACACCAGAGTGCAAAAATAAGTTATACGGAACAATGGTTGTGCCAATGAGGGCCAATACCGTTGTAATTGAGCCACTTGGGATTGTAGGTATAAACCCAGCGAGTACTTTAGCCATTGGTGGCGCAGCCATAATTAGGGTAGATATAAATACCAGGCTCATAAGGATCACCAGCAGTATCAATGCATTTTCTACCACTTTGTGCTTACCACTGTATAAAAGAATAGCGCTACATACGGCAATTAACGGCGTCCATATTTGTGCACTTACCCCTGGGAAAATACCAACCAACCCCATACTTGCACCACTGAGGTTTCCGGCTTCATATGCAGCGCTACCTACACCAATAGCACTTATTACTAAAAAACTAGCAAGCGCTTTAAGATAAGGGGTTTTAATGTGTGCACGTAACGCTTGTGCTAAATCTTGCCCTGTTGCTACTCCTAATCGAGCAGCCATAGACTGCAACAAAATAGTGGCAATAACCGAAAAAAGTAATGTCCAAATTAATGCAAACCCAAAGTTTGCACCGGCAACACTTGCCGTTGTGATTGTTCCGGGGCCAATAAATGCGGCTGTTACAAGTAATCCTGGGCCAAATCGCATACTGTTACCTTAATATTTGCTTTTAAATTTAGAACAACGTTTTATTACGTTGAACCTAGATTGCTGCCACTTTACGTGCCATGCAGCGAGAGCCCCACCTTGGCTAATTAACCTTAAACTCTGGGTAATTATTTTAATATGATTATCAAAAAGCCGCGTAGGATACCAACTTATATATAGATTTAAAGAGCCAAACGCTTACCTGCTTGTTAATTGCACAATATGCGCGAGTTATATTTATAAATCAGCCATGTGCGTTGTTGGTTTCTCATTTTTATCCTACCTTATAGATTGTAAAATGAGCAAGTTACTTAGTTTTTTAATGATGTGAGCCATTTTTTAAATAAATTGTTTAAAAAGGCATCTTTTTATTGCTGAGCTTCGTTAAATAGCACTATTATGCGCAACTTTTTGGTTTTGGACCTTTTAATGAAAACTAATTTAAAAATCTCTCACTTGATCTGCATTATGTCGCTGGCTTTAGGTACGAGTAAAAGCGCTGCGAACGAATCGCTACACGAGCTTGAGGTAGGTGTAGGGGGTAATATAAAAAGCGTTGCCCACCCTGATCACGAAAATGAAAAATTAAATATTCATATTCATCCTTTATGGGAAAGCCATTATGTGACAGAAGGGCGCGATAACTTGCCCGGTAGCGCTTTAGCCTCTATTGCGGGCGAAATAAATTACAATGACTTTACGTTTATCCCTTGGTTAGCAACAGACACTGATAATGACTACGATGAGCTAAATTTAAATGCTATTTATTCAACTGAGCTTGCAGAGCACCTAACGTTGTATGCAGGTTACAACCATATAAAAGCACGCGAGGAAGGAGTAAATTCCCATGATAATGAGCTTAGCCTAGATATAAGCTATGCATATGATTGGGATATACATGCAATAGCGAGTATCTATCACTCGTTATCGCTCAGTGGCTCTTTTATAGAGCTGGCAATTACAAAAGAGTATGCATTTAGTGATTTAATGCGATTGGAGCTGCAAACTGCGGCGGGTTTTAATAGTGGTTATGTAAGCGATGGCCACAATGGCCTTAATAACGTAAAACTTGCTGCTAATTTATCTTATCAACTATTAAATAATGTCATGCTATCTGGCTATGCCAGTTACAGCGTTGCAATAAACAAAGATGCTGCACACTATAGCGGTGATGAACATTTACGCTCCTTATTTTGGGCAGGGTTTGGTGTTAGTTATCAATTTAATTGAGGGTAGGCTTGGCGTTAGCGTTAAAGCGTAAGTGATGGGTGCCACCCTTATTAATTTTTGTTTAGAGTGCTAAAAATTGTGCAAACAAATAAAAGCCTCGCATTTTTAATATGTTTTAGGTTTAAGGTATAGTGGGTACAACACTCAATTAAAGAGGCTTTTATGAAATTTTTAGTTTTTTTAGGCACCGTTAGAGATAGCACACCCCCTAAGCCAGCACGATTAGGAGAGCGAGTGGCTGAGTCATGCCTCAATTGTTTAAACGAGCGCTACAGCGAGCACGAGTTTGAACTTATAGACGCGCTCGACTTTCCTTCAGAGGATGTATTTAAACCTCATTTTGCCTATGCAAAAAGCCAAGCTCCAGCACATTTAACAGCCTTAGCAGATAAAATTACCCAAGCCGATGGCTATATAATGGTAAGCCCAGAGTACAATCATAGTATGAGCCCGGCATTAGCTGATTTGCTAAACCATTTTGGCAGCTCGTTGTTCTCGTATAAGCCAAGCGCTATTGTCACCTATTCGGCAGGGCAATGGGGAGGATTACGTGCGGCAATTAGTTTACGTACCTTTTTATCAGAACTTGGGTGTTTACCAGTCTCTGCAATGGTTCATGTACCAAAGGCGCAAGAGGTGCTAAATAGCGATGGTTCAATGCAAGTGGGTGAAGAAGAAAAATCGTGGTTTAATTATTATTCGCGTACTTTTAGCCAACTGATGTGGTGGGCACAGGCGAGCAGCCAACATAGTAAAAACGTAGATCCCCACGCTATGTTAAAAAGTTTTAAAACAGCGCCATCTCAGCGAAATGCACCTTAAAAAATGTATTAAGGTGCGCTTTTATATGCGTACTGTTTTTATACACAGTGTTTTACTCGATTAAAATAATAAGCTAATTGATAAGCGGGCTGTGCGAGGCTCAATAGGATGAAAGTGGTTATCTTCAACACCTTGTGCAGGCTCGCCCGGTAAGCGCGAAGCGTAGTAGTAATCTATATCGTGATCGGTACTATCAAATAAATTTAGTAGTTCAAAATCGACTTTCCAGTGAGTTTGTTTATAGCTAATAGCACTATTAACTACCGTTAATGGTTCAGAACGATTATCACCAGAGTCAGAAAGCATACGTTTACCTATGTGACGTACTCTAAATGATGATTGCCACATTTGACTTATATGCCAATTTAAACCTGCACTTGCAACAACAGGTACTGCGCCTTCTATATAGTTTTTGTCAGAGTTTATATTTAATCTTGAATGAGTAAACGAGGCTTCCATGTCTAGGCTAAAGCGTTCATTAATCCAATAATACGCGCTTAGCTCTAGACCATAACGTTTTGATGCATCACTGGGCTCTGTATTACCCGCATCACCTACAAATAAAAGCTCTGAGTCGAGTGTAAGCCACCATAAAGCGGCGGATAAATTAACGTTTTTATCATCGGCAAAACGTAGGCCTAGTTCAGCACCTTCACTTTTTACCAGTAAATCTACTTTTTCGGCATTTTGTTGGCTAACAGGGTCAATATTAATGGTAGTACCGCGGGCATCGTTTGAATGAAACGACTGCCCCCAGTTTGCATAAGCGACTAACAAATCAGTAAGTTTATAATTTAAACTGCCTTTAAAGCTTACTAAGTCATCGTTTGCTTTGCCCGAATTTACCCGTGTAATACTGCTAACATCGGTATCAAAATAGTCGTACCGCATGCCTGCGGTGGCCTCTAATTTAGGTGTGAAAAGTATTTTTGTTTGCCAATAACTCGAATAGCTTGTTTGTTTTATGGCATCTTGTCTTATTGTATTGAGTCTCTCTCGCGCTTTAGTGTTATAAAGTCCTACCTTGTCTATATCGTCATGGCGAACCTCAAGCCCTGCTGTGTGCTGCATATTTAAACCAGCAGTAAGGGAGTCAAATTGATAACTTAGCTCACCACCATAAATAGTGCGGCTATCTTGTTGGTTAAACTGATCGCCATTTATAGGGTCGTTTAAAAAATAGCTAAAGTTAGAAAACAGCGTTAAATCATAATTTATGGCATAAATACTGGTTTTTATATGCTTGCATTGCCAAACACTTGATAGGCTATAGCGACTCGAACTCTCCCCAAGGGTGGTATCAAGCGACCCTAATGGTGACGTTATATTTTGTGACACTGCGCGCTGTGGAATTTGATCGGCTGATTGCCATGTGTTGTCGTAGGCCATTGCTGTAATAGATAAATCTCCATTTAAAGCTTTGCCAACATAACGAAGTAGGGCATTTTTCTTATTTACGTTTTCGTCTATATCATCCCATGGGCCATCATAGCCTTGCCACTCAGCTGCTGCTATTAACTTGGCATTAGATAAATCAACCGCACTAAGCACTACTGCACGTTTATAGTTATCTTCACCAATGCTTAGCTCTATTTGCTTGTGCTTTAAGTTATTAGCTAAATTAAATTGCGCACTCCCAGCACTTGAAAAGTCCCCTTGTGTAGCGCTGTATGATCCTTTTTGGTAATTTATAGTTGAAACAGCTTCTGGAATAATAAAATTAAGATCGGTATAACCTTGCCCGTGTCCATGGCTTCGCATATTTATGGGCATGCCCTCAATGCTGGTGGCAAAGTCGGTGCCATGATCTAAATTAAAGCCTCTAATAAAGTATTGATTAGCCTTACCCGAGCCACTGTGTTGTGTAACCGCCATGCCTGGAATAAGCTCTAACATTTCGGCGCTTCTGAGCATGGGGCGCTGCTGTATTTCTCCTTGACCAATAATACCGCTTGAGGCACTGATAGACTCGCCAATTAAACCATCTCTATGCCCATAAACAGTAAGGGTCTCTATATTCGCGTAGGTGCTAATGCTATATAACGTGCTCAGTGTAAGTAAAGCTAATCTCTTCATCGCTAAAATCCCTATGTATTTACTATCTAAAATAAGCAGATAGTTTAAATACGGTCTAGCTAATCGATTGGATGCAACATTTGTTATCAAGTTGTAATAGTGCATGTTTAGCACTTGGCTAGTTAGCTTTTTAGGTATTAGTAAAAACTACCTAGTGAGTATTGTAATCTGGCTATATAACACTAATAATCATGTGGCTAACTCACTATTTAACCTATAAAACAAAGAGCCTGTATTGAAAGCCAAAGAAATTCGCAATTTTTATATTAACGAAGAGCAATCTGTTTATTTGCTGTCACATAGAGATGCCAAAAAACACCGTCAATGGCTTAATATTTGTATTAAACAACTGAGTGCGCTTGGGTATAAAAATGTAGAGATGATTGGCTCAGGCGCGTTTGGGTTTGTGTTTGCTGGCAATGACGAAAATGCCTTACCTTGGGTGTTTAAGTTCTCGCGTATTACGCTTGCCCAAAGTGTGCGCGACCGCCTAGAAGACGAAGCGTATATGCTCTCGCAAATTAATAACCCGCTAGTGCCTACCTTTTATGCTTTTGAGCGTATAAAAAAGCAAGGTATTCTAATGATGGCCCGTGCCATTGGAGAAGACCTTGAAAAAGTATCGCTAAAAAAAGGGCGTTTTAGTGCCGCCCATATAATGCAATTAGCGGTGCGGCTACGTAATGTATTAATTGATTTGCGTAATCATAAAAATGGTTTAACCCCTCAACCTATAGTGCATGGCGATATTAAACCTTCTAACTTAGTATGGGATGAGCAAAGCGATGCGCTGTCTTTAGTTGATTGGGGAAGTTCTGTTTACGCACAGGTTGATAGTAAGGGTGAGCCTATAGCCAGTAATTTTATGGATTTAATGTCGAGAGATTTAAGCACTACTAATGCCAGAATGGGCGATGTGTATTTTATAGGTGATGCGCAAATGTCCGGTGAGCAGTCATCACCACGCTTTGATGAACAAGGCGTGGCTTCTACTTTATATGCACTTGCCTCCGCTCAGTCGTGTCGTTTTGGTGCGCAAGCCATTCCTGCAAGCTCGCTTGGCTTACCCAAAGAGCTTGCCAATGTAATTGATGGCATGCTGTCTAAAAATAAAACCATACGCGATGGCGCAGGCGATTATTTTATCCGTAACATTACCAAAATGGCTAAGGCGTATTTACCTGAACTTAAAAAAGCGGAGCCTCGTCCTGCTATTCCGTATTGGTTTGGTAAAGGCGATAAGCCCGACACCGTAGTATATAGCTCGCGAAAACAGTTTTTACGACAAGCCGATCATAATCAGCAATTGCTTGATGTAAACGATGCTCAATTAGACCGTTACTATAAAGAGTTTTTGTTTGATACCGGCGATACCGAAAAAGCCTTTTTGGCCTCTATCAGCCGCCTAGCTAAATACCCGGTAGTGGGTGGATTGAGTTTTCATTGGAAAGATGAGTCGGTGTTTGTTGAGTCATCGCTTATTATGCATGATGAAAGTTTAAAAACAGCCTTTACCGATGCCATTAATAATACCGTGATGCTTGCACAAGCGATAAGTCAAAAAGGTTTATTTAAGTGTTGTTTATTTGATGCGCGTAAAACTATTCAGTTAGAGCGAGATGGAACTGGGGCGTTTAAGTTTGATAACCTCCCTGAGCTTGATTATGAAGTTGTCAGTATGAAGGCAAACGAAATTGCACGTCCACATTCTTACTTTGAAGACGGTAAAGACCCTGATGAGCAGCTGCAACTTCCTAAAAAAGTGATTAGATGCGTGTTTGAGCTAAATCAAATTCATCATACGGGCTGTATTATATTTGAAGCCCTGCCAGATAGAATGAAAATACACCATTACTATCGCTTACTCGATGAAAGCAAAGAATTAGAGTTTAAACGGTTACTTAATAAATTAATGCAGTATGCAGTTAACATTACTGATGTAGGGGTAGCAGGATTTATGAAGCTTCCTTATAAAAACACTCGCGAATTTTCGCTTTGTGAAAAACAACCAGAGAATTTCTTTCCTAAAAATCCAAAATTATTAGCGCAATAAATTAAAAAAGTGCAGCTTAATATTAAGTCTGCCCTTGGCTACTTAATTGTTAGTTTAAAACACTGTGCTAAAGGGCGTACGCGGTATTAAGTCAAACTGATGAGTCATTTTTTGCTGTTTGTTAGTGGCAGTAATGTGGTACTTATTTAAATCAGAATTTTGACTAAATAACCTAACGTTTAATTTTAGCTGTGCGCTTATATCGGGCACTGTATATCGGCCCGTAATGGTTATGTACTCAATGTTATTAGTATCAGTATGCGAAACTTCAGGGTTTAGTAATAAGCCTTCTAGGGAGAACTTATAATGATGATCGTTTAAATAAACCCCTCGCATTATGGTTTTGCTGATTTGCTTTTTATGGGCGTTAAATTCATCCATAGATACTTTTTTATTTAAATCATCATCAAGGTTATTAAATGCAGAAATAGGCAGCGAGAGCACAATAAAGGCATGGTTATCAATCAGGTTTAATGTTCCGTGTTGAGCCACCATTAAATGTGCATAAACAACCGGTGCTATAACAATGTTGGCCACTAAAATAAGCGCAACAAGTGCTTTTTTATGTAATTTCATCATGCTCACTTTGCCTATAAGTAAATTTATAGCTCGCCTTTAACACAGCGTTGAAAAAACGGATAAGTATCGGTTGCATAGTAATGGTATATGCCTTGTGGAAATTCAGGGGTAACACCAAAGCGCCCGTTACACTCATCTAAATCGCCAGAGCCAGCTACATACTCCCAATCTTGTGCAAAAGTTCCCAGTGGATAAATATCGGTAGAAGGGCGGTTATCGCTCACAGTACTAATATGTTGGTAGCTACCTGTCATCACTTTAAGTGACGAACTTGCATCATCTGCGGTGCTATAGCCATAACGCGCATAAATAGGAAACCCATCAGCCGCCCATGCAATTAGAGTCATTGTTGAGCTGTTGCCGCCTCTAAGGGAGATAAACCCCTCAGGCATGCCATGATAATGATATGTCCCATCGGGCTGTACGTGTGCGTTGTTATCGTCAGTACCAAAACTAAAGGTATCTTGGCTTAGTGCTTCAATACTCCAGTTGTCACTGTTATCGCCAAGCGAGCAATTATCGCCAGAGTCATCACAACTGCCGCCGGTACCAGCATCAATTTTAACGCCATTTAGTACTATGCCTAACACGCCTCGAGGGCCGCCCATTAAGGTTGCTGTATC
Source organism: Pseudoalteromonas sp. GABNS16E (assembly GCF_028598715.1). Taxonomy (NCBI): domain Bacteria; kingdom Pseudomonadati; phylum Pseudomonadota; class Gammaproteobacteria; order Alteromonadales; family Pseudoalteromonadaceae; genus Pseudoalteromonas; species Pseudoalteromonas sp. GABNS16E. The sequence continues at coordinate 4,373 of NZ_JAQREZ010000010.1, read as the reverse complement.
GCTTTGTTCAGGCGTTAACGTAAAGCTCTCACTCACTGTTTGCTCAGAAATAGTGTTTGGATTATCGGGGTTAGGAAACGTGCCCACATCATGATCGGGAATGCCATTAGCAACTACATCGCGTGTTGTACCTGTGCATGCCCAATCAGCAGAGCTGGTGGTTTGCACTGATGTTGAGTCGTTGTATTCATTGTAACTGTATTCACATAGCACTTGCTCGGTTGAGCTGGTGCCACTTGTTGCTGTTGTGCTGTCACTGCTTGAACTTGTACTTTCATCAGTGGCGGTTGTTAGGTTTTGCTCATCACTGCCACATGCAACAAGAGAAAAATTGCTGCGCTTAATAACGAAATTTTTAATAGTTTAACTTTATTACAGAGAGAGTGATTCATCATACACAGCCAATTAAGTACTAATTGACGCTATTTTTGATCTTAAATGTGCAAGCAATGTGCAAAAATAAATCAACATTGAGTATGTTTGTTAATCAGGTGATTCTACTTAAGCTGCATGTATTATAAAATCAGTGCATTAACAGCCTAAAGTAAAGAATGGTGTAATGGCAAAATCAAAACCTGAGGTGTCGATTCAAAGTTGTGGGATTTATTCTACCTGGGATAGCAAAAGTAAAGCATTGCCACAAATTGAGCAGTTTACAACCAATGTAATTGCCAAGCTTGATGTTGAATTTGGTTTAATAATTAATATTAAAAAAGCAAAAGGCGAAAAACTTCACTTTTGCATTTATCACCCCGATATACCAGACAGTAATGGTGAAATAATGCCGCCCTTTGAAGGCGTTGAATACATTAAAGAGAACGACTGGCAGTTTTATTTAGGTGATACGCTGTGGGAGCCTATTGAAAATAAATTAGGTGATTGGCGAATGACACTCACCCTAAATAATAAAATTATTGCCGATAAAACATTTAACGTAGCACTTGAAGAGCAAGGCTCTGTTAATGATTTTTGGCGTAAACGAGGTTACTAAGCCCTAAAATTGCAGAGCTAAAAAAGCCAATATACATTGGCTTTAAAAATATAACTTAACCTGAACTCTGGTTAAGAGATATACCAACATAATTTATCATGATGATCTTTAAGCTTAATTCTCTAGCCAGCGGTTTTCGGTGAAAACAAGGCGAATTTACGCGTCAATAGCTAGCCTATTGCAAGTAAATTCAACGCTGTTAGCGCTGAAAATAGCTGCTAGAGATAGATTTATTATCCAGAGTTGAGGTTAACTTAGTTACCCCACGGGTTAGTTGCATTTGAGCGTTGTTTTCGCGCCCTGGCGCGTTGTTTAGTGGCCTTTTTTTCCATAATTCGCTTTGCATCACTAAAACTTAATTCGCACGGCTCCCCCGGTTTATGATCCGCAGGAATAACTCTATCTCGTGGCGGTAATTCGTATTGCACATCGTCGGGTTTAGGTAAGTTTTTAAGGCGGTATAGGTAAAAGTTATCTACCTTTTCTTGTGCCCATTGTGTTTTACGTAAAAACTTAACCGCCGATTTTACATCAGGGTTGTTTTTAAAACAGTTTAATTGCAAATAAGCGTGTAGTAGCTCCCACCCATATTGCTCAACCAGTTCTTCAACCACTTGCTCTAATTTTACGCCTTGCAGTGGGTTATTACTGTAAAGATCTTGGTTGCTCATAGGTGTTGCCTCATTAATAAAAATACAAATGCCATTATAAATTTAATAACGAGGCTTTAATAGATAAAATTGCTTAACTTTGGCAATTAACAACTACGCGGCCGCGAATTTTACCTTCCATAAGTTGCTCGGCATTTTCGATTACTTGCTCAAGTGTAATTTCGGTTGAAATTTTATCAAGGTAATCGGCTTTTATTAAGCTTGCTAGTCTGTCCCATGCTTCTACTCTGTCTTTTTTAGGGCGCATAACGCTGTCTATACCAATTAAAGATACACCACGTAAAATAAAGGGCGCTACAGAGGCGGGTAAATCCATGCCTTGGGCTAAACCACACGCAGTAACCACGCCACCGTATTTAAGCGATGCACAAATATTAGCAAGTGTGTGGCTGCCTACTGAATCTACAGCACCTGCAAAGCGCTCTTTTTGAAGTGGCTTACCTGGGTTTGAAAGCTCATCTCGGCTAATAATTTGTGACGCACCTAGCTCTTTTAAGTAATCGCTTTGCTCCATTCTTCCTGTGGCAGCGGTTACGTTATAGCCCAGCTGATTTAATAAATAAATGGCAAAGCTGCCAACACCGCCGTTTGCACCGGTCACTAATATTTCGCCATCACTTGGAGTGATGCCTTGTTTTTCAAGGGCAATAACACTCAGCATTGCTGTGTAGCCTGCGGTGCCAATTTGCATTGCTTGTTTTGGCGAAAGCGCTGCAGGGAGGGGTATTAACCAATCACTATTAAGCGATGCCTTTTGTGCAAGGCCACCCCAGTGTTTTTCGCCCACACCAAAGCCATTTAAAATTACATTATCGCCAACAGTAAATTCATCGGTACTTGTTTCACTTACTGTGCCCACTAAATCGATGCCTGGCACCATAGGAAAACTGCGCACAACAGGGCCTTTACCTGTAATGGCTAACCCATCTTTGTAATTGAGTGTGCTGTAAAGTACATCAAGTTGCACGTTTTGATCTGGTAGGTCACTTTGCTGCACTTCACTAAGCGCCGCAGCGTAGTTTTCGTCTTTCGTAATTACAATAGCTTTAACTGAGTTACTCATAACATATCCTTTTAGACCGATCGGTTTTTAATGGCTAAATAAAATGCGCATTAGGTAAGTAATGCGCGTAAAAACATTTCTGTATACAACGTAAGGGGTTTACTTGATTGGGTAAGTTTAGCTCGCATAACGGCGCCTTCCCAGCCAATCCAAAAATATTCACTCATAAGCTGCGTATCAACAGTTTTAGCAATCGTGCCTTGTTGCTGTGCTTCATTTAAACACAGCTCAACTTGCTGCTGCCATGCTACGTAGCTTTGTAGTAGGCGGATTTTAAATTCATCACTTAAATGATTTAGCTCTTGATTTAAATTGCCGACCAAACAACCGCGTTTGTACTGGTATTTTTGCATGCCCATAATGGCGCTTTGCGTAAAGTGAATTAAGCGCTCCAGGGGCGGTGTATTGCTATCGGTTAAATATTTTTTGAGCTTAGTAATAAAGTAGTCATCGTAGGCATTTACTAAGGCAATACCAAACGCTTCTTTACTTTTAAAGTAATGATAAAACGAGCCTTTAGGCACGCCGGCTTTTTTTAAAATGGTATCAAGGCCAGTTGCGCTAAAACCAAATTCAGTTAAGGTTTCTAGGCCAACCCTAATAAGGTGCGCTTTGGTATCGGCGTTTTCACGAGGTATTTTAGGGGGTCTTCCGCGCCGTGCAGGTGCTTGAGCAGTATTCATTATAAGTAACCCCTAATAGCCTTTTTAAAGTTAACCCATATTAGACCGATCGACTTTAATTAATCAAGCATAAATACCAATTGTTTAAAAATAAATCGTTAAAGCTGTTTTTTAAACAAAAGGGCAAATTGCAATAAAATCGTCATGATTACATTTTTGTTTGGAACTTAGCCAAAAAAGGTGTGTCGGATAAATAGGTCGTGTTGATTTTTGCTGGTTAAATTTGCAGTGGTGTTTGGCATTTAGACAAGGCGGTAAAGCACCATAAATACCAACTATATGCTTCCCATTAGCTGCTTTCATTAAGCAGTTATTTAATCGCTTTAATGGAGATATTTAAATCAGCAAAGTAGAACACGCCTTAGCACATAAGTGCATTTAAGCGGTTAGATAGCCGTATTGTAAATTAAAGAAGTAGTAAGAAATGAAGTGGTGCGACCACTGTGTTTTTATTAATGTTAAATTATTTTTGCATCAGCATGTTAGTTAATGTCAAACAAATTAATTAATTTTGCTATTTGAATTTAACATTTTTATTAACTATTCATTAAATGTAGATTTCACTAATGCTACAAAATTTATAATTAAAAAAGGTGAGGATATTACCGATGAAGAGACAAAAAAGAGATCGTTTAGAAAGAGCTCATTCTCAAGGTTTTAAAGCAGGTTTAGCCGGGCGCTCAAAAGAGCTATGCCCTTATCAGCAAATCGATCCTAAGTCAGAATGGTTAGGCGGTTGGCGTGAAGCAATTGAAAACCGAAACATGTATAAAACCTAATTCATCAGATAAGAATTAACGTAAAAAGGCCTCCAACTGGAGGCCTTTTTGCATACATTCATTGTCTTGTCCTGAAATGTGTTTACACATTTAGGACTTATTTTATGAAAACCACTAAAACTAAAGACGTTAAGCGTACTCAGCGAGATTATACATTAGGCTTTAAATTATCTATTGTTGAGCAAG